>CAYRAC010000047.1:0-14019 GCA_964422045.1 uncultured Steroidobacteraceae bacterium | reverse complement strand
CAGATCTCATTGATCTCGTGCTCGCCATCGAGCATCGTGATGGGCTTGACCGAGACGCCGGGAGTTTTCATGTCGATCAACAAGAACGAAATGCCCTGCTGCGGACGC
Organism: uncultured Steroidobacteraceae bacterium; assembly: GCA_964422045.1. Classification (GTDB taxonomy): domain Bacteria; phylum Pseudomonadota; class Gammaproteobacteria; order Steroidobacterales; family Steroidobacteraceae; genus Bog-1198. The sequence goes on along the minus strand of CAYRAC010000047.1, from coordinate 13,911 downwards.
CCCTCGCTGCTGGTGCGAACCAGGCAGAAAATCCAATCGGCGAACTGCCCCAGGGTGTTCCAGGTTTTCTGGCCGTTGACGAGATAGTGATCGCCCTGCCGTACGGCGCTGGTGCGCAATGACGCCAGATCGGATCCGGATCCCGGCTCCGAGTACCCTTGGCACCACCAATCCTCGCCGGCAATGATCCTCGGCAGGAAGTATTCCTGCTGCGCGGAGTTGCCGAACGCCATCAGCACGGGCGCCAGCATTCGCAGTGAAAATGCGTTCTGCGGCGGCGCACCGACATCCGCCCGCTCCTCCTCGAAAATATGTTGCTGAATCACGCTCCAGCCGGTGCCGCCGAAACGCTCCGGCCACATCACCGCGCCCCAGCCGTGGCGCTGCAGAATTTTCTGCCAACGGGTGAAATCGTCCTTCTGCAGCCGCTTGGCCAGGCGCATGCGGTCGCGGATATCGGTGGGCAGCTCGGCCTCGAGGAAGGCTCGCACCTGCGCACGAAATGCCGCTTCTGCGGGCGTATATTTCAAGTCCATGCGAACTCCCCCCGGCACCCCTCAAAGGCGACCGTCAATCGATGACCACCACGATTTTGCCGCGCGCCTCTCGGGCGCCGAGCCGCGCGATCGCTTGCGCACCCTGGGCCAACGGAAATCGCTCGGTGACCGCAGGCTTGATCCGGCCTTCGAGGTAGAGCGTCATCAGCGCCGCGACATTGGCTGCATGCAGTGCCGGACAGCGCATGGTGAAGTCTCCCCAGAAAACGCCGACGATTTGACAGCTCTTGAGCAGCGGCAGATTCAGCGGCAGCTTCGGAATCCCGGCCGTGAAGCCGACGACTAAGTGCCGCCCCTGCCAGGCGATCGCGCGCAGCGCCGCCTCCGTATAGTCTCCGCCCACGCCGTCATAGATGACTTGCGCACCGGCAGCGCCGCACGCAGCTTTGAATTGGTCGGTCAGCGCGCGCGCCTGAGTCTTGTCGAGCGCACCGGCCGGATATTGAACGCCCGTATCGGCGCCGTGTTCGCGCGCCAAGGCCAGCTTATCGGCGCTCGATGCGGCCGCGATGACGCGCGCGCCCATCGCCTTGCCCAACTCGACCGCCGCGAGACCGACCCCGCCCGCCGCACCGAGCACCAGCAGCGTTTCGCCGGGCCGCAATTGCGCCCGATCTTTGAGCGCATGTTGCGAGGTACCATAGGTCATGAGGAGCGCCGCGGCTTCCTCGAACGGCATGCTATCGGGGATCTGCCAACAGCTGCTGGCGAGCCCCACGGCTTTCTGCGCCATGCCGCTGCGCACCGGAGCGAGCAGTACGCGCTCGCCGACGGCCACGTTGCTCACGCCGTCGCCGAGCGCATCCACCACGCCGGCAACTTCTGCACCCGGCGCAAACGGGCGCGTCGGCTTGATTTGGTAGAGGTCCTGGATGATCAACAGATCCGGATAATTCACACCGCAGGCGCGCACGGCAATTCGCACTTGGCCGGCTTCGGGAAGCGGCTCGGGAATCTCCTCGAGCACCAAGGTGTCGGGACCGCCGGGAAGTCGACTGAGCAGCGCTTTCATGAGAGGGCTTCGCGTTCCTGCAGCTCGCGCCACATGATTTTACCGGCGCCCGACTTGGGTAGCGAATCGACGAACTCGATGATCCGCGGACATTTATAGGCCGCCATATTCTCGCGGCACCAGTCGATGATCTCCTGTGCCCGGATAGTTGCGCGCCATTCGGGCCTCGGCACGATCAGCGCCTTGACCGTCTCGCCGCGGTGCGCGTCTTTGGCGCCGATGACGCAGGCCTCGAGGATGGCCGGATGCTGATACATCAAGGATTCGACCTCGGTGGGCCATACCTTGAATCCCGAGGCGTTGATCATGCGCTTCAGGCGATCCACCATGAAGAAGTAGCCTTCCTCATCCACTCGCCCGAGATCGCCGGTGCGAAAGAAACGCTTGCCGTCGATCTCGACGAACGCCTGGGCATTCTCTTGCGGCTTATTCCAATACCCCAAGAACACTTGCGGGCCGTGCGTGATGATTTCGCCGACCTCGCCGGGCGGCAGTTCCGCCAAGGTCACAGGATCGACGACGCGCGAGTCCACATCGTAGATCGGGATCCCCAAGCACTGCTTCTTGGCGTGACCGATGGGATTGATGTGTGTCGCGCCGATCGTTTCGGACAAGCCGTAGCCTTCGTAATAAACGACCCCGAGGTCCAACAATCGCTGCGCGACGGCGGCCGGCATGGCGGCGCCGCCGCCGCTCAGGCGGCTGATGGAACTCAAGTCGTATTTCGCGATATCCGGATTCGCAAAAAAATCCTGGATCATGGTTGGAATCGCCGTCCAGCTCGAAATTCGGTAGCGCTGCACGCACTGCGCCGCGGCGCTGCGATCCCAGCGCGGCAGCATCACCACCGTATTGCCGGCGTACAGGGGCCCGTTCATGCCGCCCTGCATGCCGGTTACGTGAAACAAGGGAGCGACGGCCATCAAGTTGATGTCCGGTTGCACGGCGAACCACTGCATGCCGGCGACCGCGGTCTGCATCACGCTGCGGTGCGTGTGCATGCAGCCCTTCGGCACTCCGGTGGTGCCGGAGGTATAGGGCATGACGCACAGATCTTCGGGACCGGCGCTCAAGGCGCCGGGGTGCATCGCGGCGGCGAGCACGTCGTGCCACAGCGACACACCGGGCGCCGCGATTTGCATGCGGGGCGCGGCGATGAAGTCGGGCACCGCTAAAGTGGTCGGCTCTTTGAGATAGTCCGAGTAAGCCGCGACGATCACCGAGTTGAGCGCCGTGCCGAGCAGCGGTTCGACGCGCGAGTACAGCTCCTGCGAGACGATGATGGTGGTTGCCGCCGCGTCCGCGGCGTAACGCAGGATTTCTTGCGTCAGGTTCATCGGATTCAACGGCACGACGACGGCGTTGGCCCGCAAAATGCCGTAGTACGCGATGACGAATTGCGGACTGTTCTGCATCAGCAGCAGCACGCGATCCCCTTTGCGCACGCCGCACTGCCGCTCGAGGAACCCGGCGATGCGCTCTGCCTCGTCCAAGAATCCTGAGAAGCTCACCGGCGTGTCGTAGAACACCAGGAACGGCTTGTTGGGAAAGCGGCGCGCCGACACCTCGGCGTTGTAAAAGAGGTTGGTCGCCGGCGCGATCATGCTGCGCATCGCATGCGCCGGCCAGAATTTGAAGTGTCGGTCGGACATGGCTCAACCGCGGTAGCGACCCAGCTCCAGTTTGCCGATCTGTTCACGGTGCACTTCGTCCGGCCCATCCGCAAATCGCAGCGTGCGCGCACCGGCGTAAGCAGCCGCCAGCGGAAAGTCGTCGCTGACGCCGCCGCCGCCGTGAACTTGGATCGCCCAATCGAGCACCTGGCAGGCCATGGCGGGCGCTGCCACCTTGATCATGGCGATCTCTTTTTTGGCGGCCCGGTTACCGACGGTATCCATCATGTAGGCCGCATTCAGCACCAGCCAGCGCGCCTGATCGATCAGGATGCGCGATTCGGCAATGCGTTCGAGCGTGACGCCCTGCTCCGACACGCGCTTGCCGAAGGCGACACGCTGCTGGGCGCGCTTGCACATCATTTCGAGCGCGCGCTCGGCGAGCCCGATCAGGCGCATGCAATGATGGATGCGCCCCGGTCCCAAGCGGCCCTGTGCAATCTCGAAACCACGTCCCTCGCCCAGCAACAGATTCTCGAGCGGCACGCGCACATCGACGAAGTCGATCTGCGAATGACCGTGCGGCGCATGGTCGTAGCCGAAGACGGTGAGTTGCCGCAGCCGCCGGATGCCGGGCGTGTTCAGCGGCACGAGAATCATCGACTGCTGGCTGTGCAGCGCCGCGCTTGGATTGGTCTTGCCCATGAAAATCAAGATCTCGCAGCGCGGATCGCCGGCTCCGGAGGTCCACCATTTGCGGCCATTGATCACGTACGCGTCGCCGTCGCGGACGATGGAGGATTGGATATTGGTGGCATCGCTCGAGGCGACGTCGGGTTCGGTCATCGCAAAGGCGGAGCGAATCTTGCCCGCAAGCAGCGGTGCCAGCCAACGTCGTTGTTGCTCGGCCGTGGCATAGCGAGCCAACACCTCCATGTTGCCGGTGTCGGGAGCCGAGCAGTTGAAGGCCTCGGGCGCAATGTGCGAGCGTCCCATGATCTCGCACAGCGGCGCGTATTCGAGATTGGACAGCCCGGCGCCGTGCTCGGAGTGCGGCAGGAACAAGTTCCAGAGATTTGCGGCCTGCGCGGCGCGCTTCAATTCCTCCATCACCCGGGTGGCCTGCCAGGGGTTGCCGTCGAGGCGATTCTTCTGCATCTCCTCATCGAAGCGCGGCTCCGCCGGATAGATGTGCTCATCCATGAAACGCCCGAGTTGTTCCTGCAGGGCGCGAACCTTGTCGCTGTGTGAAAAATCCATGTGTTATCCCTTGTCGATGAGTGCCCAGGCTTGTTCGGCCAGCGGGCGCGCGCGCCGGCCCGCCTCCAACGCGGTGGCGCTCGACGCGTTGCCTTGTATGGCGCGCGCCAGCACGCCCTGAAGAATTCCCGTCAGGCGAAACATGTTGAATGCCAGATAATAGGTCCAGTCCGCCGCGGCCACCGGCACGCGCCGGCGGCGCCGGCAATAATCGGCCACGCATTCATCTTCGCTCGGAATGCGCAGCGCTGCGAGGTCCAATCCGCCGAGACCGCGAAATTGCGCGGCCGATAGGTGGTAGCGCATGCAGAGATACGCCAGATCGACCAGCGGATGTCCGAGCGTCGACAGTTCCCAGTCGAGCACGGCGAGAATTCGCGGCTCGTGCGGGTGAAAGATCGCGTTGTCGAGACGGAAATCGCCGTGCACGATCGCGGTTTCCTCGTCCGCGGGGATGTGTTGCGGCAACCACTCGATCAACCGATCCATGGCATCGATGGTCTCGGTCTGGGATGCGCGGTATTGCTGGGTCCAGCGCGCCACTTGGCGCTCGATGTAGCGGCCGGGCTTGCCGAAATCCGCCAAACCGAGCGCCGCGTAATCCACCGAGTGCAACGCGGCAATCACGCGCGTCATCTCCTGGTAGTACGCGGCGCGCTCGGGCGCTTGCACCTCAGGCAGTGCGGCATCCCAAAAAAGGCGCCCCTCGACATAGTCCATCACATAGAACGCAGTGCCGATCACCGCGGGGTCCTCGCACAGCGCGTAAGCATGGGCTACAGGCACGTCCGTCGCCGCCAACGCCACCAGCAGGCGGTATTCGCGATCGACCGCGTGCGCCGATGGCAGCAGCTTGCCCGGGGGCTTGCGCCGCAGCACGTAACGACGCTGCGCCGACTGCACGAGATACGTCGGATTCGATTGTCCGCCCGCGAATTGCTGCACGTCGATGGGACTTTCGAATCCCGCAACGTGCTCCCGCATCCAGGCATCGAGGCGACCCGTGTCGAAGGCGTGCTGTGCCGGGGGCGGCCGCAAGCCTGCGGCCGGGCTGCTCACGCTGCGCCCTTGAATCGCGTCGCGCGTTTCATGCCGCGGACGCGCCGCCGTCCACGGCGATGTACTGGCCGGTCACGTGACGCGATGCGTCCGAGGCAAGATAGACCGCGGCGCCCATGAGGTCGGTATCGCTGCCGAGACGCCCGAGCGGCGTATGCTCGATCACGGCCGCGGAAATCGTCTCGAGCAGTGCACTGGCCATTTTCGATGGGAAAAACCCCGGGCAGATCGCATTGACGCGGATGCCATACACTCCCCACTCCACCGCCAGCGCGCGGGTCAGATGCAAGGCGGCGGCTTTCGAGGCGAAGTAGGCGGCCGATTTCATCATCATGCTGGTGCGCAGCGCCGCGACCGAGGCGACCACGATGATATTGCCCGAGCGCTGCGGAATGAAACACCGCTTGGCGACTGCCTGGCTCAATACGAATACGCCGGTCGCATTCAGGGCCATGACCTTGTTCCACGCCTCGATGGGATGCTCTTCGGCGGGCGCGCCCCAGCTCGCGCCGGCGTTGTTGACCAGAATGTGAATGCCGCCGTAGTGGCCGGCGACCGTCTCGACGAGCGCCGGCACCTGCTCCGTCTTCGTCAGATCGTTGACCACCGTCAGCGCATCGATGCCACAAGCCGCGAGGTGGCGCTTGGCTTCCTCGAGCTCGCCGGCCTTGCGCGCACTGATCGCAATCTTCGCGCCCATCTCACCCAAGCCCTGTGCGATCTGCAAACCCAACCCACGCGAGCCACCTGTGATCAGAGCGACCTTACCGTTGAGTTCGAACAGTTCGCGCACTCCCATCTCAAGCGACCTCGAACAGTCCGGCGGCTCCCTGGCCGCCGCCGATGCACATGGTCACCACCACGAGTTTGGCGCCGCGGCGCTTGCCTTCGATGAGCGCATGTCCCGTCAGGCGCGCGCCGCTGACGCCGTAGGGATGGCCGACCGCAATGGCGCCGCCGTTGACATTCAAGCGCTCGTCGGGAATGCCGAGCTTGTCGCGGCAATACAGAACCTGGCAGGCAAAGGCCTCGTTCAGCTCCCACAGATCGATGTCGCTCACCTTGTAGCCGGTCCGCTGCAACAGGCGGGGCACGGCAAAAATCGGACCGATGCCCATTTCATCGGGTTCGCAGCCGGCGACGGCAAAGCCGCGAAAAACACCCAACGGTTTCAAGCCGCGCTGTTCCGCCAACTTGCGATCCATCACGACGACGGCGCTGCTGCCGTCGGAGAACTGACTGGCATTGCCGGCAGTGATGACGCCGCCCGCGATTGCGGGGCGGATCTGCGCCACGGCCGCGAGCGTGGTGTCCGCCCGGATCCCCTCATCGCTGGCGATGGTCACTTCGCGCGTGCCGAGCGAACCTGAGGCTTTGTCGGCGACGCCCATCAGCGTCGTCATGGGCACGATTTCGTCCTTGAACTTGCCGGCGGCCTGGGCGGCGGCGGCGCGTAGCTGGCTGCGAACTCCGTACTCATCTTGAGCTTCCTTGCTGATGTTGTAGCGCTTCGCCACGGTCTCGGCGGTTTGCAGCATGCTCCAATACAGCGTCGGCTTGTGCTCGCTCACCCAGGGATCGCGCAGCATGTGCGTGTTCGTCTCATTCTGCACGCAGGAGATGCTTTCGACGCCGCCGGCGACGATCACGCTCGCGCCTTCGGTTAGAATTCGTTGCGCCGCCAATGCGATGGATTGCAATCCGGAGCTGCAGAAGCGGTTGATGCTCAGTCCCGCGGTGGTGACGGGAAGTCCGGCGCGCAGCGCAATCGCACGCGCGATGTTGCCCCCGGTGGTGCCTTCACCGAAGGTCGAGCCCATGATCACATCCTCGACTTCGGCCGGGTCCACGCCCGCACGCTGCACCGCGTGACGCACCGAATGCGCGCCCAACGTGGCGCCGTAAGTCATGTTGAAAGCACCCTTCCAGCTCTTGCCGAGGCCGGTGCGCGCCGTCGAGACGATGACCGCTTCTGTCACTTGGCTGATCCTTTGTAGTCACTGAAGGTTTGACCTTGACGCGCCAACCGGGTGAGCAGCGCCGCGGGCTTCCATGCGCTCGGATCGCTGCCGGGCTGCGCTGCGATTTTTTGCAAGGCGTGCACGATATCCTGCAGACCCGTCTGGTCCGCGTAGAACATGGGACCGCCGCGGTACGGCGGAAAACCATAGCCATTGAGGTACACCAAATCGATGTCCGAGGAGCGCTGCGCGATGCCCTCCTCGATGATGCGGGCGCCTTCGTTGATGAGTGCGTAAATGCAGCGTTCGACGATCTCGGCCGAGCTGACCTGACGCGCCGTGAAGCCCTTTTTCCGGCGGTACTCCTCGATGATTTGCGTGACCTTGGGGTCCGGAATCGGATTGCGCGATCCGGCCTCGTAGCGATACCAACCCGCGCCGGTCTTTTGGCCGAAACGGCCTGCCTCGCACAGTACGTCGGACACATTCGAGAAATCCTTGTCGGGATATTCCGCCGACAGCCGCTTGCGCGCCGCCCAGCCGATATCGAGGCCGGCCAAATCGCCGACCCGAAATGGGCCCATCGCCATGCCGAATTCCTGAAGCGCCGCATCCACTTGCTGCGGCAATGCGCCTGCCATGAGCAGATCGTGAGCGGCCGTGCCGTAGCGCGCCAACATGCGGTTGCCGATGAAACCGTCGCACACCCCGGACACCACGGCGACCTTGCCCATGGTCTTGGCGAGACGCATCGCGGTCGCGAGCACGTCCTTGGCTGTCTTGGCGCCGCGCACCACCTCGAGCAGCCGCATGACATTGGCGGGACTGAAGAAATGCAGTCCGATCACATCCTCGGGGCGGCGCGTGACGGCGGCGATCTGATCGAGATTCAAGTACGAGGTATTGGAGGCGAGGATCGCACCTTGCTTCGCTACTTCGTCGAGCGCCTGGAAAACCTGGCGCTTCACATCCATGCTTTCGAATACGGCCTCGATGATCAAGTCGGCCTCGCGCAGCGCCGCGTAGTCGAGCGTCGGTGTGATGAGCGCAAGGCGCGCGGCGAGGCTCGCCTCGTTCAGCGTTCCTTTGCGCAGCGCGCTTTGATAATTGCGCTGGATCGTGGCGAGTCCCCGATCGAGCGCCTCCTGTTTGGTCTCGAGCAGCACCACCGGCAAGCCGGCATTGATCAAGCTCATGGTGATGCCGCCGCCCATGGTTCCGGCCCCGATGACACCGACCTTGCGAATCGGCCTGACGGGAGTGTCTTCCGGCACGTCGAGAATGCGCGAAGCGGCGCGTTCGGCCTGAAACACATGACGCAACGCCGCCGACTCCGGTGACAGCATCAAGCCGACGAACAGCTCGCGTTCGCGCTTGAGGCCGGCATCGAACGGCTTGGTCGCGGCGGCCGCCACGGCCTCGACGCAGGCGAGCGGCGCGGGATAAGGTCCCGCCACCGCTTTGACCGTATTGCGGGCGAACTGAAAGAACGCCTCGGCGTTCGGCACGCTGAGCGGCAAGTCGCGCACCCGCTTCGGCGCCATTGCTTCGCCGATCACCCGGCGCGCAAAGCCGAGCGCGAACTCCAACAAGTCGCCGTCGCCGAAGGCGTCGAACAGCGGCGTGGCCTTGAGCTTTTCGGAAGCCACAGTCGCTCCCGAGACGATCATATTGAGCGCAGCTTCGGCCCCGAGCAGCCGCGGCAGGCGCTGGGTGCCGCCGGCACCGGGCAAGAGACCCAATTTCACTTCCGGCAGCGCGATTTTCGCGCCGGGCACGCTCACCCGAAAATGGCACGCCAGCGCGAGTTCCAGACCCCCGCCCATGCACACCCCGCCGATCGCCGCGATCACGGGCTTGTCGCTGTCTTCCATGGCGCGCAATACGTTGTGCAAATTCGGATATGCCGTCGCCTTGGGCGTGCCGAATTCGCGAATGTCGGCGCCGCCGGAAAATCCGGCTCCGGAACCGATCAGCACGATGGCCTTGACGCCGCTGTCGGAATTCGCGCGCTCGACCGAGTCCACGAGCGCCTGACGCAACTCCAGCCCCAGGCTGTTGACCGGAGGATTCTCGAGCCTGATGACGGCCACATCGCCGCGAACTTCAAAGGTGGTTTTATTCATGTTTCCTCAATTCCACTGTGCAGAACTGAGTTCCGCCCCCAAGGAGATAATGTAGCAGCGTACCTGCGGGTTTGCGACGCCCTCCGCGCCGCGCGCGCTCATGAGGCCAGCGCCCGCTTGAAAAGACCGACCAATTCGCCCCAGGCGCGCTCGGCCTGCGCGTCGTTGTAAATCGGCGCTTTGCCTGGCGGCTGCGGGTTATCCTTCACGCACCAGCCGTGTAAGCACGCCTCGTAAACTTCAATTTTCGCTTGCAAATTCGCCGACTTGAACGCATCCGCGAGGGCGCTCTTCGCATCCGGCTGGCGCTCGTCGTCGTTCATCGCCAGCGCGAAGTAGTAACGCGCGGTGATGGTCGGCACCAATCGATGCGGACTGTCGGGTTTGTCCGTGACCAGCGCGCCGCCGTGAAACGAGGCGCCGGCGCCGATGCGCTCTGGGATCGCCGCGGCCGCCCGCAGCGTCATGGGACCGCCCATGCAATAGCCGAACACGCCCAATCTGGCACCTCTTGTCACCGGCGCCTGTGCATCCAGAAATTCTACATAGGCCGATGCATCGTGCATGACGGCATCGGCTGTCAGCGGCTTGCGCAGCTCCTCGATTTTTGCGCGATCCTTAAGGTTCGTGAAATCGATGTCGGTTGATAAGCCCGGCGGTTTGGTCGAGCGATAAAACGGGTTGGGCACGAGCACGGTAAACCCTTGCGCGGCCAGCCGCTTCGCCGTGGCGCGCATCGTGGGGCGCAGCCCAAAGACGTCCGTAAAGAGAATGACGCCGGGCCACGAGTTCGTGTCCGGATGAATCAGGGCAGCGTCGCAAACGCCGTCGGCGGTCGTTATCTGCACGTCGCTGTCGATCACCTCGCCGGCACTCGCGCCGGACGTGCGCGTCGCGGCAGTGACACCGGCGGCGATCGACAGCGCGGTGAATTCGCGGCGCGACATCCTGTTGGGTTCATCCGTCATGGCGAATCTTACCGGCCGCAGCTCACGGGCGGCCATTATAGCGTTTTGCGCGATGCGCTATCATCCGCCCCGCCGCACCATCGCGAGAAATCCAATGAATGCACTGCAAGGCAAAACAGCCCTGGTCACCGGCGCCGCCAGCGGCATCGGACGAGCCAGCGCGATGTTATTCGCGGCCGAAGGCGCCGCGGTCGTGGCCTTGGATCGCGCCCCGGAAGTCGAAGCCACCGTCGCGGCTATTCGTTCCGCGGGCGGACGCGCCCTCGCGCTGATCAAGGACTCCTCGGCCGAGGAGGATGTGGCCGGCGCCGTGGCTCTGACTGTCAAAGAATACGGCAGCCTCGATATTTGCTATGCCAACGCCGGGGTCAGCGGCGGCCTGGTGCCGTTCTTCGAAGAGACGGTCGAACGCTGGCACGAGGTTCTGAAGGTCAACCTCATCGGGACCTTTCTGGCGGCCAAGTACGCCGCCCTCGCGATGGTTGGGCGTGGGCGCGGCTCGATCATCTGTACCGCATCGGTCGCCGGGCTCAGATCCGGTGCCGGTGGACTGCCCTACAGTGCCAGCAAAGCCGGTGTCATCAGTCTGGTGCAGACCGCGGCCAATCAGCTGAGCGGCAGCGGCGTGCGCATCAACGCCGTGTGCCCCGGTCTGATTGAAACGGGAATGACCCGTCCTATCTTCGAACAGGCGCGCTCGCGCGGCAGCGAGCGCAAAATCGGCCAGCTGAATCCATTGCGACGCCCCGGGGTTCCCGATGAAATCGCGCAGACCGCGCTGTTTCTCGCCTCCGATGCCTCCTCCTACATCAACGGCCAAGCCATCGCCGTCGACGGCGGACTGTCGAGCTCGCACCCCATCGTCATCAAGTCCCAGAATGTTCGCCAATGAAACATAAAAACGCCCTGATCGTTGCCGGCACCCTCGCACTCTCGGGCGCGCTGCCGGCGCGCGCCGGGAATGCGAATTTCGGTCCGGCGAACCCGTTCTACGCGCCGAGCGCGTTGCCGTTTCACGCCCCGCCCTTCGACAAGATCAAGAACGAGGATTACCAACCGGCGGTGGAAGCCGGCATGGCGCAGCAGATCACCGAGATCGAACGGATCGCGAACGCTGCCGCGCCGCCCACCTTCGAGAACACCTTCGTTGCCATGGAAAAGAGCGGCCGGCTGTTGTCGCGCGCCGTGGCTGTGTTTCGCGGGGTTGCCGACGCCAACACGAATCCCACGCTGCAGGCGGTCAAAACCGCACTGGCACCGAAACTCGCGGCGCATGAGGACGCCATTCATCTCAACAAGAAGCTGTTCGGCCGGGTCGACGCCGTGTACAAGAAACGCGCAGCCCTCAAGCTCGATCCGGAATCGCTGCGCCTGATCGAAGTCGTCTATGACGAGTTCGTCCATGCCGGCGCCAAGCTCTCCGACGCCGACAAGGCTGCACTCAAGAAAATGAACGAAGAGGCCTCGACTCTCTCGAATGACTTCTCGCTCAAGGTGCTCGAGGCCACCAAGCAGGCGGCCTATTCGACGACCGATCGTGCGGCCCTGGCCGGGCTCACCGAGGCGGAGCTATCGGCGGCGGCGCAAGCGGCACAGAATCGTAAAGTCGACGGCTACCTCGTGCCGCTGCAGAATACGACCCAACAACCGGCGCTCGCATCGCTCAACCTGCGCGCGACTCGCGACACCCTGTTTCACAATTCCTGGAATCGCACCGAACACGCCGACGCGAACGATACGCGCGCCACCGTCGCACGTTTGGCACAGCTGCGCGCGCAACGCGCGAAACTGCTGGGCTACCCCAGCCATGCCGCATGGAAGCTCGAAGACCAAATGGCGAAGACGCCGCAAGCCGCGCTCGCGTTCATGGATGCCCTGGTACCGGTCGCAACCGCGAAGGTGAGCGGTGAGGCTCTGGACATCCAGCGCCTGATCGATGCGCAGAAAGGCGGCTATACGCTCGAACCCTGGGACTGGGATTTCTTCAGCGAACAAGTGCGCCGATCGAAGTACGCTCTCGAGGACTCGGAGGTCAAGCCGTATTTCGAACTGAACCAAGTGCTGGAAAAAGGCGTGTTCTATGCCGCGACCGAGCTCTATGGCATTCACTTCACCGAGCGCAAGGACCTACCGGTGTATCAGCCCGATATGCGGGTGTTCGAGGTGACCGACGTCGACGGCAAGCCTCTGGGACTCTTTTATTGCGACTACTACAAGCGCGACAACAAGAACGGCGGCGCCTGGATGTCCACTTTCGTGCATCCGTCGCGGCTGTTGAACGAGCTGCCCGTCGTTTACAACGTGGCCAATCTGCCGAAACCCGCGCCCGGGCAGCCGGCGCTCATCAGTTTCTCGGATGTGATCACGATGTTTCACGAGTTTGGGCACGCCCTGCACGGCATGTTCGCCCAAACGCGATATCCTACGCTCTCCGGAACGACCACCGCGCGCGACTTCGTCGAATTTCCGTCGCAATTCAACGAGCATTGGGCCACGTATCCCGCGGTGTTCGAGCACTATGCGCGCCACTATCAAACGGGGGCGGCGATGCCGCAGGCGCTGCTCGACAAGATCAAGAGCGCACAGACTTTCAACAGCGGTTATGCGCTGACCGAAGTATTGGCCGCCGCCGAACTCGACATGCAGTGGCATGTGCTGCCGGCTGACGCAGCGCTGCAAGATCCGGATACGTTCGAAAAGCAAGCGCTCGCCAAGACGCACATGGATTTGCATGCCGTGCCGCCGCGCTATCGCTCGAGCTACTTCAGCCATATTTTCGCCGGCGGCTATTCGGCCGGCTATTACGCCTATCTGTGGACGCAAATGCTCGATGATGACGCGTACCAATGGATTGACGATCACGGCGGCCTCTCCCGCGCCAACGGCGACCGTTTCCGTGAAATGATCTTGTCTCGCGGCAATACCCAAGATCTGGCCGCGATTTATTTGGCGTGGCGCGGCAAGCCGCCGAGCATCGATGCGATGATGAAGTATCGCGGCCTGACCTCGAAGTGAACTCGTAAGAACTCCCTGACAGTCGAACGCTCCGTGACCACGATGGCGCAAGCCGCGAAAACTTAAGAAACTGGCCCGGAGAGTCCACTACAAGGAAAGCAAATCATGGGTCGCGGAATATTGCTTTGGCTGTTGGGCGTTCCCCTTCCGGTTATTCTTCTGCTGGCGATGTGCTCGCATCACTGAGACGGCCGATGTCCAACTCGAATCGACCATCGCCGAGCGCAGAGGAAGCAGCCGCTAGGCCGCCGGCGCCTGCGGCGGTTTCTCCGTGAATTTCATCGTGTGGCGGTCACCGATCCGGGTCCATTCGCAGCGCAACGTGTAGCCATCGGCCGCA
>CAYRAC010000046.1:0-14047 GCA_964422045.1 uncultured Steroidobacteraceae bacterium | reverse complement strand
TGAGGAATTGAAAAAATTCAACACCATGGTGACGCTGTTCAAGAAATACGGCGAGCAATACCGCATCAACTGGCTGCTGATGGCGGCGCAGGGCTATCAGGAATCGCAACTCGACCAGGGCCGGCGCAGCGGGGTCGGCGCGATCGGCGTGATGCAGCTGATGCCGGCCACGGGCAAGCAAATGCAGGTGGGCGACATCACCGAGCTCGACGCGAACATTCATGCCGGCGTCAAGTACGTGCGCTTCATGGTCGACAGCTATTACAAGAACGAGCCCATGGATGAACTCAATAAGGTGCTGTTCGCATTCGCCTCGTACAACGCCGGGCCCGAGCGCATCCGCAGCTTGCGCAAGGAGGCGGCGGCACGGCACCTCGATCCCAATGTCTGGTTCGACAATGTGGAACGCGTGGCGGCGGAGCACATCGGGCGTGAGACGGTGCAGTACGTCAGCAACATTTATAAGTATTACATTGCCTATTCGTTGGTGCAGGACGATGTGGAGAAAAGCCTGCAACCGCGCCCGGCCGCTCACGACAAACCGTCCGGCGCACACGGAGCACGCTAAAGCTCTATACTCGCGCTTGGCCGGGACTGGAGTGGAGAATGCCGATGTCTATGCGTGTTCAACTGTTGGGGACGGCGTTGCTCGTGGTGTCGCCGCTTGGCGCACAAGCGGCGCAAAACTATCAGGTCTATGTGAGCAATGAGAAGTCCGGCGACGTCACCGTCATCAATGGCAAAGACAATCAGGTGCTCGCCACGATTCCGCTCGGCAAGCGTCCGCGCGGCATTCACGCGAGCCCGGACGGAAAGACCGTGTACGTGGCGCTGAGCGGAACGCCGATCGCCGCGCCGCCCAAGTTGGACGCCAAAGGCAATCCGGTCTTCGAGAGAGGCAAGGACGACGATGACGACAGCGTCAAGTCCGATAAATCGGCGGATGCCATCGGCGTGGTGGATGTCGCACAGCGGAAGTTGACAGGGAAAATCAGCGGCGGATCGGATCCCGAGGAATTCTCTTTGAGCAAGGACGGCACCAAGCTGTATGTCTCCAACGAGGACGTGAAGGCGGCGAGCGTCATCAACATCGCGAGCGGAAAGGTCGAACATATTATCGCGGTAGGTCAGGAGCCCGAGGGGGTCGCCACGGCACCCGACGGTGCGCGTTTCTACATCACGTGCGAGGCGGGCGGCGACGTGTATGCCATCGAAACGGCCGGCTACACGATGGTCGGACATTTCAAGGTGAACGTGCGTCCGCGCAGCATGGACTTCTTGCCAGGGGGCGCGATTGGTTTCATTCCCTCGGAATCGACCGGCGAACTTAACATCATCGATACGCTGAACCTCAAGGTATCGAAGGTCATCACCTTGCCGCCGGGGTCGCGGCCGATGAGCGTGAAAGTCGCCGCCGACGGGCAGAAGGTCTATGTCAGCACCGGGCGCGGCGGTACCGTCGCGGTACTCGATAGTCACACGTATGAGCTCCTGAGTACCATCCAGGTGGGTACTCGGCCCTGGGGCATGGCGTTGTCTCCCGACGGCAAGTTCCTCTACACGGCCAACGGCCCCTCGAACGATGTGTCCGTGGTGGATGTTGCGGCCAATAAGGAAATTGCGCGCGTCAAGGCCGGGACGAGCCCGTGGGGCGTGGCGATCGTGGCCAACACTCCGTGAGGTGCGTTCACGGACCGATGATGAAGACTTGTTGCACGGTGATGCTGCGCGTGAAGCCCTCTTTGAAGGCGCGCGCGCGCAGCACCACGGGCCCGGTGAGCTTGATCGGTCCAGCGTAGCGATTGTCGGAGAGGCTTGGCACGCTGCCATCCAAGGTGTAGCGGATGTCGGCTCCCGGTTCGAGTTCGCTCAAGGTGACCGCAGTCGGTCCACCGAAAGTGCCGCCCTGCGGGGAGATGGCGGGCGGATCCAATACCGAACGCCCAGGCAGACTCGTGATCCACTCCCGCAACAGCCGCACGCCTTTCTGATCGATGGTCTCGCGTGCCAGAGGCGGCATCCGAATGTCATCGACGGTGTTCACGCGCATGAAGGCGATCGAACGCCAAATATCGTGCGGCGAAATCACCCGCGGCCGGTCGATTCCCTGATCGATCAAGACCGGGCCATCGATGAGTTCCTGCTGCTCGAGGGGCGTGTTGTAGCGGGCATCAAAATAGGCGACCGTAACGCCCGGCCGGTGACAGTGCGAGCAATTGGCATCGAAATACGATCGCGCCCGATCCTGCAAGCTGCGCGCGGCATCGTCGGCCGCGGCGAGCGTCGGCAGCGTTGCCGTATCGGTGACGCCCGGCGCGAACAGCCCCAGGTGGTTCCACGCGCGAATTTCATTGTCGGTCACTCCGCCCGGATAGGTATACGGATGGTTCATTTGACGGGCCTTCACACCCAACACCCCCGAGGTGTGGGCATTGTGACAAGTCCGGCAGTCCGCGCGGCTCGGGTAGTACCAGGTCTGGCGCACATCGCCGCCCGCCGTCTTGATCGATATCGATTCGGTTTGGCTGTTCTCGAGCAAATCGGCATCGCTTAGATCCGCCCGCCATTTGTAATCGACGCCGTACACGCCACCGGCGCTATCCAACACCAAAACGCGCGTTTCCAGCCGGCGTTTCACCGCCGGATGGGCTGCGTCGATCGGCAATTCGAAAGTCTTGACGAAGACGGTGCCCTTCGGAAAGTACCAATCGTCCGTCGGCGAGTATTTGATCTTGCCCGCCGGTATGGACGCCCAGCGCGTCTTGTCGGCCCCATCGGACCAAAACGCCACCACCAGATCATAGGGAATCAGCCCTTGGGCCGGGGCAAGATCGGTCATCGAACTGAAGGCGCCGGTCTGCGACAGCAATCGCGGAATCTTGCCGCTCGCGAGCGGCGGCATGTGCAAGTACGCCGGCGGTGCGACCCGCGCCTCGAGGCCGTAGGGCTGTGCGTTGGCGAGCGTTGCAGCGGCGCTTAAGCATGCGCCTAGATAAAATCTCCACGCCACAGTCGATGTTGACCCAGTTCGCGGTCGTTGGTTCCGGTGATTGATCGCCTCATCCTTCAGTCACGCTTCACTAGGCGCAATATATACTTTGTCCGGGCGCAGCCGCGTAATTATGGGCCAATGGAGCCTGAACATGCCTGGATTGAAGGACGATATTCCAGATTCCCTGAAAAGTGTGCGCACACGACCCTTGTTCGTGATGCGCCTGGATGTCAAACCCTTGCAGCTGGTCGGCGCGACACCCGCGGGCTTTCGCCGCGTGGGAGTCGTTCCCGGCGGCGTGTTCGAGGGCGACAGGCTATCCGGCATGGTGTTGGATGGAGCGAGCGACTGGCAGACACTGCGCAGCGACGGTGCGACGGCACTCGATGTGCGGCTGATCTTGAAGACCAACGATGGCGCGCTGATTTCGATGACGTATCGCGGCTTGCGTCATGGTCCGGCCGAGGTGATGGCAAGACTCGACAAGGGCGAGGCCGTGGATGCGGCGAGTTATTACTTTCGCATGACTCCAGGGTTCGAAACTGCGGCGGCCGACTACGATTGGATCAATCGAATCGTGGCGGTCGGAGTCGGTGAGCGCCGCGCCGACGGGCCTATTTACAGCGTCTTCGAAGTCCTGTGAAGGCCTTGCCGCCGCAAGCCGGTTAGAGCCGTGCCCCGAAGGGGGAGAAGGATTGCGCCGTCGCGTTATGCGGATCCCGCGAGGACAGAGTCACCAGCCGTCGCTCGGTCCCGCGCATGATGAATACAAAACCGAAATCGCCGCTGCCTTGTGCCGTCCAGCCCTCGAGTTCGAGTCGGCGCAGCGCCGCGCCGAGCGCGCCGCGAAGATCGACGCCGGCGCTGCCCAGCCGCTGGCAGTCGATGACTCCCCAGTGCAGGTCCCAGACGGTGACGTAGTGATCCACCTTTGAATTGGCAAACGGATTGTGGCGGGTGCGGCCCATCGTTCAGCGCGCACAGCGCGAGGCGCTCTTGGTGCCGCCGGGCATCGGCGCCGCGGCGCGCACCGCACCTTCCGCCGCCAATTGATCGAATGCGACCCGCTGCAGGGCTCGGACCTGCGCCGTGGACAGCCCCAATTCATAGCCCGAACACTCGGCCTCGCCCAAGGAGCGAGGATCACGCGCGGTAAGGCTGCCAAACACAACCAAGGCTTCCAAGTAATAGCCGTAGGTGCTCGCATGGTAGTTGTCATAAGTCCACAGATCGACCTTGCCGGCGTCGATGCCGTCGTAGGGATTGGCGTCGGCGACGCCCGTTTGCATGGCGCGATTCCACGCCTCGCCAACGGGTACCACCGACTTGACGCCGGGGGTCGCTTGGGCGACGCGGTTGTAGCCCGCGCGCACATCGCGTGCCATGGCCTCGATCGGTTTGCCGTACCAGGCCCCCGTGGGCTCGAATGTTTGGTCGGCGCGCGACCAGGTTGCCATCAGCCGCAGGTCGATAGCCGGATTCCTGGCGCGCAGCACCGCTGCCACCCGCTGCACGGCGCGGATCAGAGCGGTCGGGTCGCCGGGCATTTTCAGATCGAGCGTGCTGTAGCCTTGCAGGACCGCCACGTCCCATGCGCGTTGCTCGATGACGCTCAGTTTGTGCTCGAGGTGCCAGTCGATGCTGACGCCGGACTCGGTTTCCAAGTACACGTCATAATCGAGCCCCGCTTGCGCGCTGAATGATTTGAACAAGGCCGGCACGCCGCCGATTCCCTGGCCATTCAGATCCGTGACGCTGTCCGCCCGATAGTAGCGAACCGGCGAACCCTGTGCGAACGTGAAGCTGTTGCCGATGAACAGAATGCTGACGGCGTGGGCGCGGTGCGCAACCAGGCATAGAGCGAGCAGCAACGAGAACAGCTTTATGCGCATATGCACTTGTTGCTAAAGTAGCGCACCCTAGAGCGCAATAGCCAGCCCATTCAGCGGGCGCCGCGAGTACAGCGAGTCGCAATGAGCCGAGAAGACGAAGACCGCATCCTGCACGGCCTGTACTACTTTCGCGAGAATATCGACGAGGAAGTATCGGCCACCGGCGAGCAAGTATTGTGGCTCGCGATGCATTCGCTGCGCGAAGCCGGTGCCTGGTGCCACGAGGGCCAGCTGCAGAGCATCGACACCTCGGAATTTCCGGACGACGTGCGGGCCAAGCTCGTGACTTCGAAACTGGAATTGCCGCTGCGCTACTTGGAATACCGCCGGCTGATCAAGTACAAGCGCAACAGCAATGCGACCCTCACGATCGGCGTGACGTTCGCCGGCGCGGATCGCGCCATTCGCCTGCACACGCGGCGCGGACGCGCGGATTTATGGTTCCGCGACAACAAGGACGGCGTCTTCGGTTTCATCACCACCGTATTCGTTGCCTTTGTCACGGCGCTGGTCGTGGTGCTGCTGATGAGATAAATCGCGCAATGCAGCCTCTCCATCTGACCTACCTCAACGGCCCGGATGTGGCGCGCCTCGAACTCAGCGACCGCGAGATCCTCGATGCGGTCGAAGCAGCGCTCGCTGCACAAGGACGCGGCGCCGTGGTCATCGAGCCGCGCGTGCATCTGGTGCCGCAGTCCTCCAGCATCGGGCACTTCAATGTTCTACGCGGCGTCGTGCAGCCACTCAATGTTGCCGGAGTGAAGGTGGTCGGCGATTTCGTCGATAATTACCGGCTCGGGTTGCCCTCCGAACTCGCGCTCCTCGCTCTGTTCGATCCGGCTACCGGCGCACCCAAAGCGATTCTCGATGCTACCTCGCTCACCGACATGCGCACCGGCGCAATGAGCGCGCTCGGCGCCAAGTTTCTGGCGCGCAGCAACAGCAGGGTGCTCGCGCATATCGGGGCGCGCGGCACCGCATATTGGAACGTGCGGCTTCTGGACCACTTGTTCGACTTCGCGGAAATCCGCGTGCATTCGCAGCGGCCGCAGAGCCGGCTCGACTTCGCGCAGCGCCTGTCGCGGGATTTGGCTAAGCCGGTGCGCGCGGTCGACAGCTGGCAGAGCTGCGTGGACGGCGCCGACATCGTGGTCGAGGCGTCGCGTCTCGCCGCGCCTGAGCCGCTGCTGAAGACCGAATGGATCAAGCCGGGCGCACTCGTCATGCCCTACGGTACGATGAGCGCGGTGCAGCTCTCGCTCACCGACATCATGGACAAGGTCGTGGTCGATGATTGGGGGCAGTGCCGCAAAGGGCTGCCCTTCGGCGCATTGCGCGCGCACGTTGATTCGGACAGGATCACCGAGAAGAGCCTGCACGCGGAGCTCGGGCAGATCGTCGCGGGCACGAAGCCCGGCCGCGAAAGTGACGCCGAAACCATCCTATTCTGGCACCGAGGCTTGAGTTTGAGCGACATTGCGCTCGGCGATGCCATGCTGAAGAAGGCCGCCGCCATGGGCATCGGCCAGACGCTGCGTTTCGCCTGAGCAGCCGCGCTAGGCAGCGACCGGCGCGGCTTGCGCAGCGAGTCTGCGCAGGTTCGGATCTTTGACCAGATGCAGAACGCGCGCGAAATGCTGCGCATCGGCATCGGCGCGGCCGATGTGGATGACGCCGGTGTGCGTCAGGTCCTGGGCGAGAATGTCGAGAATGCATTGCCGGACATCCGCATCCAATGCATCGAGGACTTCATCGATGAGCAGCCACGGCGGTGCGTGCAGCACGACGCGCGCGAAAGACAGCGACTGCTGTTCGTCATCGCTCAATTCCCGATCCCAGCGTTCGTTTGCATCGAGTTTGGCTGTCAGCCGATCGAGGTGCAGGCGGTGCAGCGCAGCCGCATACGCGGCCGGCTCGAACGCATCGATCCCCGAGGGGTAGGCGAGCACTTCGCGCAGGGTACCGGGAGGCAGGTAGGGAGTGCGCGGCATATACAGTATCTCCTCGCCGCGCGGACGGACGACACGCCCGGCGCCCCAAGGCCACAAACCGGCGAGCGCGCGAAACAGCAACGTCTTTCCCGTGCCGGATTCGCCGACGATCAATACCCGTTCGCCGGCATCGATGTCGATTTTCTTCTCCTTGAGCATGGTGGCGCCCGCCGCCGAGGCGATCTCCAAATCGTCGATGCTGAACTTGCCCGGGTCGCCGTCGACAAAGCCGATCCGGCTCTCCACATCATGCAGCACATCGGTATCGATCACCGCGCGGCGAAAGCTCGCGACGCGCAACAAGGTCGCGCGCCAGTCGGCGATGGTGCTGAAGTTATCCACGAACCAGCGCAACGAGGATTGCACCTGATTGAATGCGCCGGCGGCGAGCATCAGGCCGCCGAATGAAATATTTCCCGCAAAATACAGAGGCGCCGCCGCCAAGATCGGTGCGACCAGCGTAAACCAGCCATAGCCGGAGGTGACCCACGTCAGATTGGTGAGGCCGGTGACCAACCGGCCGGTGGCAGCCAGCACGGCCGCGACGTCGACCTCGATGCGCCGCTCCTCATCCGCTTCGCCTCCGGCGAGCGCAATGGCGTCGATGTGCTCGTTGACGCGCACCAACGAGAAGCGCATGTCGGCTTCGCGGGCATAGCGCTGCGCGTTGCGCTCGACGAGACTTCGGCCCACCCAATAGCTCAACAGGGAAGCGGATCCCGAATAGATGACGGCGGCCCACACCATATAGCCCGGAATCGGAACTAACCGGGCGCCGATATGGAACGCGAAATTGCTCGACAAAGACCACAGGACCGCGACGAAAGTGCACAACAGAATCGAGGATTGCAGCAGGCCAACCCCGAGATCGGCCGACAGCTCGGTGAGATGGCGTGCATCCTCGTGCATGCGCTGATCTGGGTTCACGCCGATCGCGCCCGCATTGGCGAGCCGGAAAGCGCGGCCCTTCTGCAACCAATTTTGAATCAAATCGCGCGCCAATCCTTGGCGCAAGCGCAACTTCAGCGTCTCGGTGAGCCAGCGCTGCGCGACGTTCAATATCAGCAGCGTCCCGGCTATCACGCCGAACACCCGCAGCTGCGCCAAGAATTCCGCATAGTCGCGATGCGACAGCGCATCATAGAAGGGTTGGTTCCAGGTATTGAGGCGATTCTGTCCATAGGCGGTCGCCGCGATGTCGATGAAAAGAGCGCCGGAGAGCACGAACAGCGTATTGCGTACCGGGGCGGCCCATAAGGCACCTATCATGGTGCCGAGTTGCGGCACGAGGCCGGAATTGGCAATCTCTTCGGGAGTCGATTCGGATTTCATGGATTGCATCTCTGGAGCACTGTGATCACGCCATTATCAGGTAATGCCCCGTCGTGGAGCGCAATTAAATGAGCCGGATCGATGCTTTGATCGGCGACATGAGCTTGGCCGAGAAGCTCGGGCAACTCACCATGACCGCCTCCAGCTACGCGGTTACCGGACCGGTCATCGCCGGCGATTCGACCGATGCCATCAAGGCGGGCACCATCGGCAACCTCCTCAATATGGTCGGCGCCGAGCATGTGCGCGAGATGCAGCGACTGGCGGTGGAGGAATCACGTCTCAAAATACCGTTGCTGATCGGATTCGACATCGTGCACGGGCATCGCACGTTGTTTCCGATCCCGTTAGGTGAAGCAGCGCTGTTCGATCCCGAGGCCTGGGCACTCAGCGCGCGCGAATCCGCGAAGGAAGCCGCGGCCGACGGCTTGGCCATGACCTTCGCGCCGATGCTGGATGTAGCCCGCGATCCGCGCTGGGGACGAAGCGCCGAGGGACCGGGCGAAGATACCCACGTCGCCGTACGCGTCGCGCAAGCAAAAGTGCGCGGGTTTCAAGGCGCCAATCTCGCGGCGCCAGATGCACTCGCGGCGGTCGCCAAGCATTTTTGCGCGTACGGCGCCGCCACTGCCGGGCGCGATTACGCGTCGGTGGACATCTCCGAGCGAACCCTGCATGAGGTGTACATGCCGCCGTTCGAAGCAGCGGTCGGCGCCGGAGTGGCCGCCATCATGCCGGCGTTCATGGACCTCGCGGGCGTGCCGATGACGGCAAACAAGCAGCTCATGCAGGGATGGCTGCGCGATCGCTGGGGCTTCAAAGGCGTGATCATCAGCGACTACCACGCCATCGCCGAACTTCTGAACCATGGCATCGCCGCCGACCTTGCCCAGGCCGCCACGCTCGCCCTGAAAGCCGGCGTCGATATCGACATGATGGCGGACGCCTATCGCCGTGGATTGCCGATCGCGCTCGAACGCGGCCAGGTCAGCATGGTGGAGATCGACCAATCCGTGCGGCGCGTGCTGAGGCTCAAGGAGCAATTGGGCCTGTTCGACGATCCCTATCGGCGCGGCGCGAAACCAGAAGCCGCCGCGGCCCTCGCGCAGCGCCGGCAGCTCGCGCGCAGCATCGGCGCGCGCGCGATCGTGATGTTGAAGAATGACCGCGCCACGCTGCCGCTGGCGGCCTTCCGGCGGCTCGCCGTCGTGGGGCCGCTCGCCGATGCAGCGGCCGAAATGAGCGGTCCCTGGTGGGGTGCGGCGGGCAAGGAGGGCCACGTCAGCGTCGTTGCGGGGCTGCGCGCGCTGTTGCCGGAATCTCAGGTGTTGCACGCGCCGGGCGTGACGCTCGACGCCGCGGATTTGTCGGGCGTTGCGGCGGCGCTCGACTTGGCCGTGCAAGCCGATGTCGTCGTGTTGTGCGTCGGCGAAGCGGCGACCATGAGCGGCGAGGCCGCGAGCCGCGCCCATCTCGGCCTTCCCGGTCAACAGCGGCAGTTCGCGGAGGCCGTTTTCGAGCGCGCGCGCGCCGCGGCCAAGCCCGTCATCGTGGTATTGTTTTCAGGGCGGCCGCTGGTGGTTCCATGGCTGGTCGAGAAGGCGGATGCCGTGCTCGCGGCGTGGTTCTTGGGCAGCGAGGCCGGCAATTTGATCGCCGACGTGGTCACCGGCCGGGTGTCGCCGAGCGGGCGAACGCCGGTCAGTTGGGCGCGGGCGATCGGCCAGATACCGATCTTCTACGGCGAGCGGCCGAGCGGCCGGCCCGCGGATCCGAAGGATCATTACACCAGCAAGTATCTTGACTTGCCGAACGAGCCGCTGTTTGCCTTCGGCCACGGCCTCACGTACGGGCAGTTCATCCTCACCAATCTGCGGGTCACGCCGCGCAATGTGGAGGATATCGATACCATGCAAATCCGCGTCGATGTGCGCAATGTGGGTGCGCGCGAAGCGCAGGAGACGGTGTTCCTATTCGTGCATCACAAGGTCGCGAGCGTGGCGCGGCCGCTGCTCGAGCTCAAAGGTTTCGCCAAGGTCAACTTGCGGCCCGGCGCAACCGGCAGCGTCGCGATGTCGCTGTGTGCGACGGAACTGCGCTATCTCGGCGTGGATCTTCAGCCGGTGTTCGAGCCAGGCGAAGTCGAAATTCTGGTGGGTCCGTGCGCCGACCGATCGCAGCTGCTGGTTGCAACGATCGATCTGTCATGGTCGCGTCCCTGTTGAGCCGCAAGTCCAATGAAAAATGGATTCGCTCTGGGTGCCCGGCACGATCGGGTCCCACTCGACCTGCTTCGGGTCCGCCTCTTCGCTCTGTTGGCCCCCGGAGAGATTGTTTCCGGTGTAGTAGATGATCAACATGACTCGCGCACGCTCCTTGGCACAGTCGTACTGAACCTTCTCGACGTCGCTGAAATACGCCTCGCCTCCCGGACTGTGTTGCGGCTCGGGAAACTCTTGCCTGAGCCATGCCGTTACCAGATGGCCGGAACGCTTCAGTTGATGCTCGGTGCTGAAGGTTGCCCATGATCCATCCGCTGCAACCGCCCTGAACACCCAACCGCCCGCAGACATGGGGTCGAGGGTGCGCACCCACGCCATGGGGTCCGCACGCCGAGCGGCACGTTCGCGCGCGAGTTGCTCCGCTTTGGACTTCTCCGCCGCTTGTCTCTCGGCGCGCTGCGCCTCCCACACTTTCGTCTCCTCCGGGGTTTGGGCGATGGCGGTGGCAAGCACTGCGGCTGCAAGACACCCAGAAATCGTCCGTCTCATTGCGCTACCTCCGGCGGAATAATTCGGTAATTGTAGGCGAGCCTCTGGTAGTAGTGGCGTACAACCTTGCCGTCCCGCCTCAACACCTCCTCTTCGATCGGACCCAGGCGGCCGGCATGAGATTCAATCGATCGGCCGGCGATCTCCCCCGGGCTCCAGGCGATGAGCAGTAAGGTGCGTCCCTGCTGCGATACGGCCGGCGTCCAGCGCTCATACATCAGCCCGATTCCGCCGAACAAATGGGCACTCGAGGTTTCGGGCGCCGATGCCGTGCGTTCGGCCCCGTAAAATGCCAACTCGCTGGCAATGGCGTAGCGGTCCATGCCGACGATCAGCGGCTCGTTGCCGCTCTGTTGGTGGATTGCCTGGGTCGCGGCGGCAACCCGGCGGCTCAAGTCGCGCCAGGCGACCGGAACGAGTTCGATGTGAGCGCCGTAGCCGAGACCGGGAAGTCCCAACACGAGGTAGTGCAGGCCCGCGCCGTAGATGAGCAGCAGCGTCACCGCCGTGGGCAGCCACGCGGCGCCGACACGGGCCGCGAAGCCGCGCGTGCTCGTTTCGACGCCGCTCATTCCGGCGGCCATCACCGGCAGCGCGGCGAGCCATGGCGCGCCGGTCCAGTCGAGCTTTACTTCATGGCGCAAACTGAAGATCGCGAATACCGCGAGCGGCAGACCTATCGCGATGCCGAGGAACAGCCAACGCCGCCGCATGTCCCCGGCGGGGCCGTTATCAGGCCTCGCGCCGGTGAATGCCGCGGCGATGGCAAGCACGCCGGTCGGAGTAATGAGAATGAGGGCGGAAGCGAGCAGCTTGTGGAGCGCGAATCGAGGTGCCTCGGCGAGACGTCGCGAGGTTTGGAATACGAAGGACGCCCAATCATGCTGCGCATTCCAGACAATCACCGGGGAGAACACGGCGAGCGCGAGCAGCGCTGCGGCATAGGGTTGCCAGCGGCGCCAATTGCTGCGCGCTCGAGGATCCCACAGCATGAACAGGATCGTCACGGGAACGAGCAGGCCGATGGAGTATTTCGATAGGCCGCCGATCCCAAGCGCGAGTCCCGCTCGCCACCAGGAGCCAATCAGTCCGGCGACCAGCGCTCGCTCCAGATAGTACAGCGAGGCCGCCCATGCGGCGACCAAGGGTGCGTCGGGCGTCATGAGCAGTCCCGAGAGAAAAAAATACGGCAGCACCTGCGCCAGCAACAGCGCCGCAAGCGCGCTCGGCTCGCCGAATAGATTGCGGGTCAGGCGATAGGTGAAGACCGAGGCAATCGCCGCGCAGCCGAGTGCCGGCGCGCGCACGCCGAACTCCGATTGACCGAACAGCGCCGTTCCGAGCCTGATCAGCCACGCCACCATCGGCGGGTGATCGAGATACCCGATGTCGAGATGGCGCGAGTAGTTCCAGTAATAGGCTTCCTCGGGGAGCAGTTCCACCGAACCCGAGTACACGAGCCGCAGCGCCAGCCCATAGGCGATGAGCCCCACCGCGAGCGCCCGCGCCCGCGCGTTACCTTGGGCCGCGGACAGTACTGCGGCGTATCCAGGGAGGGTCACGGTCAGTCCGGCGAGCACCGCAAAGACAATCGCAACCTGCGGCCGCCAGCCCCAATCTTGCGCCAGCAAGCCGAGGACGCCGCCGCGCAGAAACAGCGCCATCAAGCTCAATATGATCAATCGGCCATGCAATCGCAGGTCGCCCCCTCGCCCACGCGCAACGACCGTTGAACGAACTTTCAGTAAGTAATTCAACGCCATGGCGACAGCGAAGCTGGCGATATGGCTGGATCGCAACGACGCTCCTTGGCCGATCAAAGTCCAAAACAGGCCCACATCGAGCAGCGGCGCCAGCGTCGTTGCGATGAGGCGCTTGAGTGTTTCAGCGTGTTCCGGCAGAGGCGCTCACCTTCGAAACCATGGTTACGACGGGGGGCGAAAGCTTCATGAATTCGTGCGCCGGCGCCGCGGGGTGATTATAGTAACAACATAACGATTCGACGCTGGGCGAAAAAGACGCATCCGGGAGACGACAGATTAGATGAACGCTGAACACCATCGCCCGCTCCCTGCCTATCTGGAGCAAGCGCAGCCCCTTCAGGCAGCGGTGCGTTCCGGACCGGAATTGTCGATCATCGTGCCGACGTTCAATGAGCGAGAAAATATTGCGGAGCTGATCGGGCGGCTGGTGCTGTGCATGGGATCTCGATCGTGGGAAGTCGTATTCGTAGACGATGATTCGCCCGACGGCACCGCCCATGTGGTGCGCGAACACGCGGCGGAGGACAGTCGGGTGCGCTGTGTGCAGAGAATCGGCCGGCGCGGCCTATCTTCGGCTTGTATCGAGGGCATGCTCGCGACCACGGCACCTTTTATCGCGGTGATGGACGCGGATCTGCAGCACGACGAGAAATTGCTGCCGCAGATGCTCGACACTTTGCAGCAAAGCGATACGCAGATCGTCGTCGGCAGCCGCTACGCGCCCGGCGGCGACATCAGCGCTTGGGATGCACGGCGCGCCCGCATGAGCCGCTTCGCCATGCGGCTCAGCCGCGTGTTGGTTCCAGCAGAATTGACCGACCCCATGAGCGGATTCTTTATGATGCGCCGCTCGGTGCTGGATGGCGCGGCGCGCAATCTCTCGGCGATCGGCTTCAAGATTCTCACGGATGTATTCGCGTCGTGTCCGCAGCCACTACGCTTCAAGGAGCTGGCGTATCGATTCCGAGTGCGCCGAGCGGGGCAGAGCAAACTCGATTCGGTAACGGCGTGGGACTACCTCATGCTGCTGCTCGACAAAACCATCGGCCGCTTCATCCCGGTGCGTTTCCTTGCGTTTTCGATCGTCGGCGCCGTGGGCGTCGCGCTGCACTTCGCTGTGCTGACGCTGATCTTTCAGGGATTGCACCGCAGTTTCGTCACGGGTCAGGCGGTGGCGACGTTCGGTGCCATGTCGTTCAACTTCGCCGTCAACAATGTTCTCACCTACCGCGACAGGCGGCTTCGTGGAGTGCGCTGGCTGCGCGGATGGGCGTCGTTCGTGCTTGCCTGCCGTATCGGCGGCTTT
>CAYRAC010000045.1:0-14340 GCA_964422045.1 uncultured Steroidobacteraceae bacterium | reverse complement strand
CCCTGCGTTGAGCGGGCTGCACCGCGCCGCATTGGCCATCCGCCAATGCGGCGTGAGGCTCGATGCACCGCCGGCAGTTGAGCGCGGGCTCGCCGAGCGAGTGGCTTGCAATATCCCACCGGCAGCGTGCGCCAGCGTACATACGAAATCGGGCGAAGAGCATAGGCTGGCTCAATGTGTTGCCGGGTCGGGGTCGCCATGAAAAGTCCTGCCACTATGAGCCCCATTCAATCTGCCGCCGCAGGAGAAGTCTCGAAAGACAATGTCACGAGATTTCAGACCGCCTCCTTGGGCAGAGCGCGGTGGCAAGTCATCAATTCATTTGTACCGTACGGGCTGCTGTGGGTGGCGATGCTGTACGCACTCACCGTCTCCTACTGGCTCGTGCTGCCGCTGGCTATTCTGGCCGCAGGATTTCTCGCCCGGATCTTCATCATTTTTCACGACTGTGGCCACGGATCTTTCTTTAGCTCCAAGCGTGCCAACAATGCGCTGGGCGGAATCGCGGGATTATTGAACCTGACGCCCTATCGACATTGGCGCTGGCAACATGGCTTACACCATGGCACTGCGGGCGATTTGGATCGACGCGGTTCGGGCGACATCTGGACCCTGACGGTTCAGGAATATATCCAGAGCACGCGCTGGCGGCGTTTTGCCTATCGACTCGCGCGCAACCCCTTCATACTGTTCGTGATCGCGCCGCTCTACGTCTTCGTCGTCCACCATCGCTTTGTCGTGGCGGGCGCCCCCAAGCGCGAGCGCCAGTCGGTGCGGCGCACGAACTGGGCATTGCTCGGGATTACACTGGTCATGAGCGCCGCAGTCGGTCTGAAGGCGTTCTTGTTGATCCAGCTCACCGTGTCGGCATTCGCGGGTGCCGCAGGACTCTGGCTGTTCTACGTTCAACATCAATTCGCGGGCGCCTATTGGGCGCGGTCAGATGAGTGGGATTACACCGCAGCCGCGCTCAAGGGCAGCTCGTTCTATAAATTGCCGAGAGTTCTGCAGTGGTTTACCGGCAATATCGGATTCCACCATATCCATCACTTGAGCCCGCGCATTCCGAATTACCATCTTCAGCGATGTCACGATGCGGACCCGTTCTTTCAGACCATCAAGCCGGTCACCTTGTGGGGGAGCCTCGGAGCGCTCGGTTTTCGTTTGTGGGACGAACAGCGCAACGCATTTGTGGGATTTTCCGGTCTCACCCGCAGCTGAGCTAGCGACTCGCCACCTCTTCCAGTGCGCGGCCATTCAAGATCATGATTTTGCCGCGGCCCAGGCCCACCCAGCGCTGCGCCTTCCATTCTTGCAGGTGTTGGTTGACGATCTGGCGCGACAGTCCCAGGAAGCGCGCCATTTCATCCTGCGAGACTTTGAGCTCGATGCCGCTGTCGATCTCATGACCGTGCAATTTACCGAGCGACAACAGGCGCCGCGCCAGCCGCGCAGGCACCGATAGCAAGGCGGACTCCTCGGCGAAGCCGCTCACCCAGCGCAGGCGCGCGCACAGCAGCCGCAGCACATGATCGGTGAGCACCGGATCGCGCGCCAACAATCCTAGGAACTGCTCGCGGTTCACGAGGAACAGTTCCGAGGCGGCCATGGCGCTCGCGCTCGCGGTGCGCGGCCGGCCATCGAGCAAGGCGATCTCGCCGAAGGTATCGCCGGGCTCCATGATGTTGAGAAACACTTCCCGGCCGCCGGCGGTACTCGCGCTGATGCGCACTCTGCCGGTGACCACGCCGAACAAGGCATCGCCGGGGTCCGACTGGGAAAAGATGATGGCATCGGGCTCGTAGCTGCGCCGGATGCAGAGCCGCGCAATCTGATCGAGCGTTGCGGGTGCCAGCCCACGAAACAGCAGATTTCGCTCCAACACAGTCCGTACGCCAATCGCCAAAATCTACCCTCCGGTTGCCGGCCGCCAATTGTAAGTCTTGTGTCAACGCGTTGACAGAACTCGGGGGCCGATGCGCTCAACATGACTCTCGAAGACAAACCAAACACGCTCAAAGGAGAAAGTCATGAAAACCGTCAATTACAGCAAGAACATCGCATTGGCCACCACCGCCGCCGTGTGTCTGGCGTCCCTCGGGATGACCGCGCATGCCGATGAATCGGACTTCCGAGTGCCCGCTCGCATGGTTCACTTCTCGGACCTGAACTTGAACACGCAAGCCGGCGCCGAAGTGCTCTATAAACGGATCCGAACTGCCGCAGAAGCAGTGTGCGGTGACGTGGATTCTCGGCGCTTGGACGAAGCGGCGGCGGCCAAGGCCTGTGTCGGCCAGGCGGTTGCCGCCAGCATCCGCGCGGTGAACAGCCCGCGGCTGACCAACACCTACAACGTGCACGTTGGTGTGGTACCGGCCACCATCCGCATCGCCTCCCTGCGCTGATGCTTCGGGACCGGAGCCGCATGGGCCCGAGAGGCTCATGCGGTTTCCGCTGCGGTGAGCAGCGCGGCGTTGTAGGCTGCATGCTGCGGCGAGGAGCGCTCCAAGTGTCCATCGATTGGGTTGAAGACGAACAGTCTGCGTTGAGCTCGGCCTGGCATCTACAGCGCACCGGCAATTTTGTGGCGGCTCTCGATCTGGCGCAGGATAGCTTGCGGCGCTGGCCCCATTCTCAGGCGCTCGAATATCTGTGGATTTTGGCCTTGGCCTCCTGCGGCTCGACCCAGGCGGCGCTCGATGCATTGCGTGCGAGTTCGCTGAGCTTGAATATCGATGAGGATTGCCTGGCCCTCGAGGCGCGCCTGCTCAAAGATTTGGCCTTCAGCGGCCGCGCCGATTCCGCTACCCAACTGATAGAGGCGGCCGCGGCATACGAACGCGTCGCGGAACGCACCGGCGGCACCTACAGCCGTCAAAACGCCGCCCTGCTGTGGATGCTCGCGGGTGATCACGAGCGTGCAATCATGCTGGCCGCTGCGGTCGCCAAGCAATTGACCCTCTCCGATGTGCCGAAGGATGAGGAGAGCGCTTACTTTTATTGGGCGACTCTGGCCGAGGCCGCGCTGGTGCTCGGCGATCACGCGGCCTTCGGTCGTGCGCTCGCCGGCGCAAATCCCTTATGCCGCCCCAACTCCTGGGCACGCTCGAGGACATTGCTGCAGATGCAGCGGATCGCGGGTGTGCGCCCCGAATACGCGGCACTGATCGAGCAGTGGTATCGGCCCCCGGTTGGCTTGGTCTTGATCGCGGACTGGATGCCGGCCCGATTGGGAAACGCCGTCAGCCTCGAAGCGGCGGATATGCCAGCGCTTGCGTACTGTTTTGGCCGCGCACCCGCGAGCGACTGGCATGAACTCGCGGCCTTGGGCGTGCAACTGCACGCAATCTATCCGGACACACCGCTCGATGAGCCTACGGCGCTGCCTGCGAGTCTCAGGCCTGAGCGAGATGCGTCCGGGCACCTCGACACGCATACCTGGTCGAGTCTATTTTTGGACGAGACCGATGATCAGCAGCGCGTTTGCGCACAGACGGCGCTCGGACTGTCCTTGGGCCAGGCCGACCAGCTGCGCGCGCCCTGGGTCATTCTCGCAAGATCGCAAAGCCGCTGGTGCATGTACAAGGACGCGGATCGGACGGCGCTGCGCTCGGCCTTCGATCGGCTCGACATGTCGCAGGAGCAGCGCCCGAAATATGCTTTTCTGTTTGCGGATGCCGTGAGCTACTCCTCGTTGAACGCCGATGAAACGCGGCGTTACTGGACGAGTCTCTTGCCTCAGACTGCCGCGGCGGTACTCAAGCGGCATGCCGCGGACATCGTGGTGCGCAAAACCTGGGGCGATTCGGTGCACGCGGTGTTTCGCAGCGCCAGCGCGGCGGCGAGCGCCGCCTTGGAGATCCAGGCCGCCACCGCACGGCTCACGGAAGAATTAGGCCGCGGCCGCCGTCTCATTTTTCGCATGGCGCTGCATTACGGCCCCGCAGATCAGGGCATGGATCCGGTGGAAGAAACGCAGTCCGTGTTTGGACCGCAGCTGTCATTTGCCGCGCGCATCGAACCGGTCGCGCCGCCGGGCGGCATTTTCGTGACCGAACCTTTCGCTGCGCGCTTGAGCCTCGAAGGCGCTCAGAATGTTCACTGCTCGTACGTGGGCACCACGAGTCTTGCGAAAAGCTACGGACGGGTCCGCTTGCTGCGACTCGCGTAATCGCGTCCCGGCGCGAGTAGTCAACAGCTTCATCGTCAAGAAACCTCGATACATCGTCAAGAAATCTCGATGCGCAGTTAAGAAACATCCGCGCGCCATCGGCAGCGCGATGGCAGTGCTCGATGCGTGATGACAGTGCTTGCGAATCGCGGCCTGCGAAGTAGAGTAGTCCCGGAACACACGCTTCACGCACACCGTCTACCGAACGCCGTCAACTTAAGTTTCGCTAGCGCGCAGCATGGAACAACCGACATCGCCCGATGGCACAGAATCGCCGCGCCGCCGAGCGCGGCTGCTCTGGACCGCACTGGTGCTGCTCATCGTGGTTGCCGCAGTGGCCGTATGGTGGTGGCGTAGCCGCAATCCGCCGCTGCACTACGTCACCGCGCGGGTCACTCAGGGCGACATTCAGCGCTCGGTGAACATGACCGGCGCACTCAATCCGGTCGTGACGGCGCAGGTCGAGTCCTTTGTCTCGGGAAACATCAAATCGTGGTCGTGTGACTACAACACGCTGGTCACGGCCGGCCAGATCTGCGCGCTCATCGACCCGCTGCCGTTTCAGGTCATCGTCGATCAGGACACGGCGAGCTTGCATTCGGCGATGGCGCAACTCGCGAAGGATCGGGTCGCCGCCGCCAATCAGGCCGTGATCTACGCCTATGACCAGAAGCTGATCGACCAGGGGATCGTGTCGCGCGAGACCATCAACGCCGACAAAGCCACGTTGGATCAGGATCAATCGCAGGTGAAACTCGACGAGGCGAACATCGCGCAGCAACGCGCCTTATTGCATGGCGCCGAGGTCAATCTTGGCTACACAAAAATTCCTTCGCCCGTCAACGGCATGGTGATCACGCGCTACATCGATGTCGGGCAGACCGTGGTATCGAGCCTGTCGGCCTCGCCGCTGTTTCTCATCGGCAAAGACATGCATGACATGCAGGTCGACACCAATGTGAGCGAAGCGGACGTCGGCGGCGTTAGACCTAAGCAACGCGCCTACTTCACCGTGCAGAGCTATCCGAATCGAACCTTTTGGGGGTCGGTGCGCCAGATTCGCGAGGGCCCCATCACGGTGCAAAACGTCGTGACCTATGATGTCGTGATCGACGTCAAGAATGAGGATCTCGCGCTGTTTCCCGGCATGACCGCGGATGCGCACATCATCACGGCCGAGCGCAGCAACGTGCTGCGGGTCCCTTTGCCCGCGACTCGTTTCAATCCCGAGGGAATCGCCCGGTCCCCGCGGGCCGGCGGGAGCGCTCGAACGGGCGACAGCGGCGCTCGATCCGGCGACAGAGGCGGGCGATCCGGCGGCCCCGGCGCGCGCGCCCAGATCTGGTTGCTGCGTGACGGCAAGCTGGTCTCGGTTCGCGTGCGCACGGGTCTCGATGATGGAACCTTGATTGAGGTCGCGGGCGATGACTTGAAGGTGGGCGATGTGGTTGTCGTCAATGCGATCAGGCCCAACGCACCGCCGAGCGAAGCGCAGGGCGACAACCGGCCGCCCGGCGCGAATGCCAATATCCGCGGCGCAGGCTTCAGGCCGTGAGCGCTTCGGCGCCCGGCGAACCGATTCTGTGCGTGCGCGAGGCGACCAAGGTCTATCACCTCGGCGACACGGAGGTGCATGCGTTGCGCGGCGTCACGCTGACGATCAATCGCGGCGAATTTGTCGCGATCATGGGCGCCTCGGGATCCGGCAAGTCCACGCTGATGAACATTCTCGGCTGCTTGGACCGCCCGAGCAGCGGCGAGTACTTGCTCGAGGGCATCGACGTCGCGCAGCTCGATGAACCGGCATTGGCTCGCATTCGCGGGCGGCGCATCGGCTTCGTATTCCAGACCTTCAATCTGTTGCCACGGACGAGTGCGCTCGAAAATGTCGAAATGCCGTTGTTCTACGCGGCGCAGCTCGAGGGCAACGTCACACGCGCACGCGACATGCTGCACATGTTGGGGCTGGCCGATCGCGAGCGCAATCAGCCCAATCAGCTCTCCGGCGGACAGCAGCAGCGCGTCGCCATCGCGCGTGCGTTGGTCAACGATCCAGCCATCGTGCTGGCGGATGAGCCTACCGGCAATCTCGATTCGCAGAATGCGCTCGATATCATGGCGACCATCCGTGCCTTGAATCTCGAGCGCGGCGTGACCGTGGTGCTGGTGACGCACGAGCGTGAGCTGGCGGAACTGGCGGATCGGATCATCACGCTGCGCGATGGGCGGATTATTTCCGATTTGCCCACCGTGCACATCGCCGGCAGAGCCACGCGCACTCTGCCGGCCGTGCAACCGTATCGTGAGCGTCGCTTCTCGAGCCGCATCGACAGCCTGCTCAATGAGGCCGGCTCGATCGGCTGGATTGCAATCCTCGCCGCGCTTCGCGCCATTGGCAGGAACAAACTGCGCGCCGGCTTGACGATGCTCGGCATGTTCATCGGCGTCGCCGCACTGATCGCGATGGTCGCCGTGGGCGAGGGCGCGCGTGCCGCCGTCGAGGCCCAGGTTCAGAGCTTGGGCACGGATCTGTTGGTGGTGCTGCCGGGCACCACGCGCGTGAACGGGGTGCGCGCCGGTAACGGCAGCGCCGCGAGTTTGCGAGTCAAGGACGTCGGCGGGATTCTCGAAGAGGACAGTGCTGTGGCCGATGTCAGCTACGTCAATCGCCAGGGCACGCAGGCGGTCAGCGGCAATCAGAACTGGAGCACCAGCGTTCAGGGCATATCCGCGAGCTATCTTTCGATTCGACGCTGGCCGGTGGTGGCGGGTCGCACGCTCACCGAGCAGGACGATCACGACGGCGCGAGCGTGTGCCTCTTGGGTCAGACCGTGCTCACGAACCTCTTCGGCGAATTCGCCGATCCGATCGGCGCCACCGTGTTGGTCAAAAACGTGCCGATGACCGTGGTCGGCGTGTTGAGTGCCAAGGGCCATTCGGCCAGCGGCCAGGATCAGGATGACGTGATATTCATCCCGTTCAGGACCTCGCAGGAACGCATTCTGGGTGTCGCCACGCCCACCTCCGCGCAGACCCTGTCGAACAATGTGTTCGCGACCATCGGGCCGCCTCCCAATCCCTTCGGCGTCGTGCCGAAGCTCGAAGGATTCGTCAACACGATCTACGTCCAGGCCAGAAGCCCGGCGTTGGTGAAGACGGCGCTCGATCAGGTGACCAAGACGCTCGAGAAAACACACCGCATACTGCCGGGCAAACCCGATGATTTCGTGGTGCGCGATCTGACCGAGATCGCCGAAGTGGCAGAACAGAGTTCGAAAGCCATGGAACTCTTGCTGGCGGCCATCGCCTCGATCTCGCTGGTGGTCGGCGGCATCGGCATCATGAATATCCTGCTCGTATCCGTGACGGAACGGACGCGCGAGATCGGCATTCGCATGGCCACCGGCGCGCGGCGGCTGCATGTACTGGCGCAGTTTCTCATCGAGGCGATGCTGCTGGCGCTGATGGGTGGCATGGCGGGCATCGCCGCGGGCGTGGTGGCATCGCTCGCGATCTCGCACTTTGCGGGTTGGCCGATACGGCTCGAACTCGACGTGATGATCCTGGCGTTTGCCTTCTCGGGGGCGGTGGGCGTCTTCTTTGGCTTCCATCCGGCCCGGCAGGCATCGCGCCTGAATCCGATCGATGCGCTGCGCTACGAGTAAGCGCATGCGCGGCCGATCCCCGCAGTCCGGGATCGTCATGAGCGTTAGCGCCGCTTGGGCGCTCGCCGGCTGCGCGGTCGGTCCCAACTTTCATCAACCCGCCCCTCCGGGCACACCCGGCTACCTGCACCCGAGCTCCGATACGGCACCGGTGCAGGCTCAGGCGCAAGACGTGCAAAATGTGTCGCTCGGCGCCGAGCTCGCCGGTGAGTGGTGGCAACTGTTTCACTCCGCGCAATTGAACGAAATCGTTCGAACCGCAATTGCCGCGAGCCCCACGCTCGTGGCCGCGAACGCGACCCTGGCGCAGGCCCGCGAGCAGGTGACGGTGGCGCGGGGCGCGTTTCTGCCGAGCGTTAGCGCGACCGCCAATGCACAGCGAGCGAGCGCGGGTGATGCGGTTCGAGCGCCGGGCACGGGCGCGACCGCTAATCTCTACAGCATCGGTCTGTCGACCAGCTACAGCCCGGATATATTCGGCGGCACACGGCGCGCGGTCGAGCAGCAGCAGGCGCTCGCGGACTACCAGCGCAATCAGCTGGCCGCGGCCTACCTCACGCTCACCGGCAGTGTCGTGAACGAAGTGCTGACCATTGCGTCAACACGATTGCAGATCGCGACCGCGGAGGACCTGATTGCGAGCGATCGCAAGAACCTGGCGCTGACGCAGCGCGAATTCGACGTGGGTATCGTGCCGCGCAGCGACGTGCTCACGGCCGACAGCCAGCTGGCTGCCGACTTGACCCAGTTGCCATCCCTGCACAAGCAACTCGATCAGGCGTATGACGCGTTGGCGGTGCTCGCCGGCCGCGCACCCTCCGAGTGGCAGGTGCAGCCCGTCGACATCGATCAATTCACCTTACCGCGAGAAATTCCGGTGAGCCTGCCCGCCCGGCTGGTGCGCCAGCGTCCGGATGTTCTCGCCGCCGAAACACAACTTCACGCGGCAAGCGCGGCGATCGGCGTCGCCGTCGCTCAGGAATTTCCGAACATCAGCTTGTCCGCGTCGGTCACACGAGAGGCCCTGCAGGCGGCCGATCTGTTTCATCAGTTCGACACGCTCTGGGGGGCTGCCGGCTCGGTGACGCAGCCGCTCTTCAAGGGCGGCGCGTTGCGTGCGCAAGTGCGCGCGCAGCGCGATGCCTTCAAGGCCGAGGCCGCCACCTATCAGGCCGTGGTGCTCGAGGCGCTCGGGCAGGTCGCCGACGATCTGTGGGCGCTGCAGTACGATGCAGAGATCCTCACCGTCGATCGACATTCGATGGACGTCGCGCTGCAGGCCTTGAAGCTGCAGCAGCAAAGCTACTCGGTGGGTACGACCACGGTGCTGAATTTGATCGCGGCGGAACGCGCCTACGCGCAGGCGCGCCTCAGCTACGTGAGCGCTCGCGTCCAGCAGTTCACCGATAGCGCCAGCCTGTTGACCGCGTTGGGCGGCGGGTGGTGGAACGATCCGATTGAGGCGGCTGCACGCTAAGCGCCGACCGCGTCTCGTCCGACCAATTTGTGTCCTACAATGGCTGGGTACAACGAAATTGCCGGTGGGAGCAGACGGGGAACCACTATGGATGAGTCGAAGCTTGCGCAGTTGCGCGCCAATTTTGGCAATCGGGAGGTATTTCACGACGGACAGGACCCGGTCCTGACGGCGGCCGGCCGCCAGGTGCAATCGCCCGAAGGCCGGCGCTCCCAGCCTTACGCCGGCATCCCGACGTTCCTCGACCTGCCTTCGGCCGACACTGCGGCGGGGCTCGACATCGCGCTCGTCGGCGTGCCGATGGACCTCGGCGTCTCGAATCGCCCCGGCGCACGCTTCGGGCCGCGCGCCGTTCGCAGCATCGAGCGTATCGGACCCTATCACCCGACGTTTCGCGGCGTGCCCAAGGCGGCGGTGCGGGCGGCTGATATCGGCGATGTTCCGTTTCGCAGCCGCTTCAGCCTGGAACAATCGCTCGAGGACATCGAGGAGTACTACGCTGCACTCACGGCGCAGGGCGTGCGGCCGCTGTCGGTCGGCGGCGACCATTCAATTACTTATCCGATTCTCAAGGCGTTGGGAAAGAAGGCGCCCGTGGGCCTGATCCACATCGACGCGCATTGCGACACCATGGGCGCCTTTGACGGCTCCAAATTCCATCACGGCGGCCCGTTTCGACTCGCGGTACTGGACGGAGTGTTGGACCCCGAGCGCACGATTCAGATCGGCATTCGCGGCTCGTCCAATATGTTCTGGGAGTTCTCGCATGCCAGCGGCATGACCGTCATTTACATGGAAGACTTCATGCGCTTAGGGGTGGCGGCGGTAGCCGAGCGGGCCCGCGCAGTCGTGGGCTCGGGGCCGGTATACATATCGGTCGACGTCGATGGCTTCGACCCGGCGTATGCACCCGGCACCGGCACACCGGAAGCTGGAGGCCTGGAAGCGCGGGAAGGGTTGGCCTTATTGCGCGCACTGGGCGGTCTTCACGTCATCGGTGCGGATGTGGTCGAGGTCGCGCCTCAATACGACCCGACCACGAACACCAGTCAACTGGCGGCGCAATTGCTGTTCGAGGAGTTCGCGTTGATGACGCTGGGATCGGCCGCTCCCGCCTGAAGGTGCGCCGGAAGACCGACTACCGCCCTTGCAGTTAGCTGCCTAAAGGCGGCCGTCGAGCGAGCGTCGCTAGGTTATGGCGAGGCGTCGGAACGCGGGGACTTTCACGAAATCCAATACCACGGCGAACGCCGCGGCGCCGGCAAGTGTACCTATGACCATCCGGATGGGCAGAGGCCTCATCGCGATACCCATCACCGACAGTGTTGTGGCAATCAGAATATCGACGCCTGAAGACCCCAAGACCCAGTGGCTAGGTCGGGACGACCAAAGATGTCGGCGCTCGCGGTTGTTGTAGGTGATCGCCTGATTGCCGAAGACGATTGCCAGGAACGCGAGCGTTCTCAGTGTACTCAAGTCCATGTTCATGGCGTACTTGCCGTACGCGAGGATGACTGTAACAAATATCAGCTCGCCGATTCCCATCAACGCGCCGGCGACGGTCAGGCTGCGTATTCTCCAGGCATTGGGGCTCTGCGAGGGCCGTACGCGATCCGTGGTCAAAGACATCCCGAGAAAATCGCCTGTAATCATGATGATGACCATCAGCATAGGCGTGAGAATCGCGTGTCCGGTCATGATCAACGCCACAGCCAAGAACAACACCTGAGCAATCTTTTTCGTGATGGAATTCAACGTGTAAGTGAGGATGCGCTGGAAGGTCAGGCGGCCTTCATTGACGGCCGCGACGATTCCCTCGAGACCCTGCTTGGTGAGCACCATGCCGGCTGCGGCTTTCGCCACATCCGTGGCGGTCGAGACGGCGATACCGATTTGCGCTTGTCTGAGTGCCGGCGCATCGTTCGCCCCGTCGCCGCACATTCCCACGGTATGGTTACTCTTCTGAAAGGCCTTGACGAGTTTGTACTTGTCCTCCGGCAGCACGCCTGCATAGATGGAGTACTGTTCAGGCCGCACATCGGTAGCAATTCCGGGTGGCGAAACAGCGCCGGTGAGCCCCACGGTGTGGGCAACGATCGCAGCAGTCGCTGGCGCATCGCCTGTGACCATGATGGTGCGCACGCCCAACGCCTGTAACGCGGTCACGAGACCCGGCGAGTCGGCGCGCGCGGGATCGCTGAGCGCAATGAGTCCAACCATTTTCATGCTGGTCGCGGAGCCGGCGGCTACGGCGAGAACCCGATAGCCCTTGCCCTCGAGGTCGTTTGCAGCGCTGGCGGCGCTCGCCTCAACGGGCACCAAGCCGACGATCTCCGAAAAAGCCCCCTTTGCCACGCGCTGCGGCGTACCCTTCGCGTCTGTAAACGTCGCCTCGGATCGCTTGTTCGCGGGATCGAACGGTGTAAAGGCGGTCAGATGCATCGTCTCAGGGACTTTCTTTGTCGCCGCTGCCGAGCGAATTGCCGCATCGACCGGATCCTGGCCTCCCTCGGAACTCGCCAGGGCGGCAAACACAAGCAGATGTGCTTCATCGAATCCTGATAAAGGGTGAACGCTCATCACGGTCAGTTCGTTTTGGGTCAACGTACCCGTTTTATCAGCGCACAACACATCCATCGATGCGGCCTCATCGACAGCCGAAAGGCGGGTCGGAAGCACCCCAAGCGTGGCCAAGGCCCGTGCGCCGAGCGCGGCGGCGAGTGTAAACGTGGCAGGCAGCGCTACCGGGATGGACGCCAGAATCGCGGTCAGCGCCAGGGGAATGATTTCGGCGACCGGCATCTTCAGAAAATAAGCGTAGCCGACCATTAAAAGAATGGTGACCCCATTGCAGAACGCCAGATTTCGAACGACTCGAAAAACAGCTTTTTGCTGAGAGCTCTCGACATGGGCGGTGCGCACGAGCTCGGCGGTGCGACCGAATTTGGTCCGCGTGCCGGTTGCCGTCACCTCGGCGACTGCCTCGCCGCGTCTGACCAAGGCGCCGGCGTAAGATTGCACCCCTGCACCTGCCTCGACAGGAACTGACTCTCCGGTCAGCATCGATTGGTCAAGCAGAACTTCCCCGGTGCAGATACGCACGTCCGCCGCGACGACGGCGCCTAGTGATAGCTTTACGACGTCACCTTGGACGAGTTCAGCCGCAGGCACCGTCTTCCACACGTTGTCGCGTAGCACCGAGGCGCTCAATGCAAGGCGGGATTTCAGGGCGGCAAGAGTTGCCTGAGCCCGGCTCTCTTGCAAGAAGCCAAGAAGTGCGTTGAATATCAGCAGCAGGGCAATGATCGCGGCTTCGACGTACTTGCCGAGAATCAGTTCCAGCGCAATCGTCGCCTCGAGCATCCATGGAACCGGCGCCCAGAACTTTGCAAGCGCCATACTCAGCGGATGAAGCGCGGGGTCTGGCATCGAATTCGGTCCGGAGCTCTTTAGGCGAGTTTGTGCCTCTACGGACGTAAGACCCCCGGCGGGCGCGGCGCTCAATGCCACGAGCGCAGGCAACAATTCATTTTCGCAGTCAGGTGCGGCTCCTTACGCCAACACTCGTGCCATCGCTCACGCATACTTGAACAGCGCCATGAATCCGAAGTCCATGTGCAATTGCTGGTGGCAGTGAAACAGCGTCAATCCCGGATTATCGGCGACGAAATCGCAGGATAGTTCCTGGAAGCCGGCGAGCATGACGACGTCTTTGACCACACCCGAAGTGGCCTTGCCGCCGATCTGCGTCAATTCAAAACTGTGGCGATGCAGGTGTAGCGGATGAATGTCATCGCTCGCATTGCGGAACTTCAATCGGTAGCGGCCTCCCTGGTGCAGGGTGACCATCGGCTTCATCGTCTGCATCGAAAAAGCGGCGCCGTTGAGCGTCCACTGATTGAACCCGTTGAGTGCGGCGTTGTTCTTGACGATGGTCATCTCGATCGTCTCGTCCGGATGTGCAGGTTCGCCGGTGATCTTGCCGAAACGCGCGTAATCCCAGCGGAATGGTTTTGGCTTGATCCACTGCGCCTTGCCGGATCGCCCCGCGTATTCGACCACGATGCCCATTCCATGGCGGCGATCATCATCGTCAAGATCACCGAGTACCCACACGCCGGGGTGATTCATTTCGACGATGGCGCAGATGCGTTCGGCGGTACCGAGCCACAGCACCGGCACCTCGGTTGGAGTCGGTACGGGATTTCCGTCGAGCGCAACCACCCTGAAGGAATGGCCCGGCAGAGCGAGGCTGCGGATCTCGCCGGCGCTGGCGTTCAATACATGAAACAAGACACGCTCGCCTTGTTTGACGCGCACAGGATCGCCGGACCCAAGCATCTTGCCGTTGATGCCGAATCGCGCATATCCGACCTCAAACCCTTTGGCCTTTTCTTTTGCCTCTGCGTCGGCGCGTTTGCCGATTTGCTGTAATTCTTTGAGCGGCTCGCCGGCGAGAAAGTCCATGGCCATGTCACCGCCGCGGCTGAAGGAGGGTTCAAATTCCTTCATCACCAGGAAGATCTCGCGGTCATAGGCCCCAGGATTGTTCTTGGGGTCAATGTAGACGGGCCCGGCTTGACCCGTGTAGGTGCCGCGGTTCAAATCCCCTCCCGCGAGGACGTGCGTGTGATAGAACCGAAAACCCGACGGTTCGGGTACGAATGAGACGCGGCGCATGGCGTGCGCGGGAACGAAGGGAGTGCCTTCTTCGGACGCGCCGTCGACATCGCTGGCGATCCTCTGACCGTGCCAGTGCACCAGCTCAGGGGTATCGGTATCGTTGGAGATGTCGATGACAGTGCGTTGGCCCTCCTTGAAGCGTAGCAACGGCCCCGGAAACTGGTCGTTGTAGAGCGTCGTCGAGACGATGTGCTCGGGTGCGAGATCGACCAGCCCGGTGGCAATGCGCAGCGCGTAGTCCGCCTTTGTTTCCGCCGCGGAGGAGGTTTGGGCCGTGGACTTTGACCAGGGCCCAAGGCTCGAGCCGATCGCGGCGAGACCCGAAAGCTTCAGAAATTCACGT
>CAYRAC010000044.1:0-14386 GCA_964422045.1 uncultured Steroidobacteraceae bacterium | reverse complement strand
AAAGCTGCCGCCTTGCATGCCGCAGCAGCTGATCCTTGGTCGTCGAAAGATGTTCGGTATCAGCAACCGAAAAGGTCACCCGATATCGGCTTTCCGTCGACCCCAGGCGCGTCAGCGCGGCGCTCGAGGCCGGCACGGGGATGATCGTGGGACATAGCAATGTGGCTTGTTGAAGCGTATCGATGACCCGCTCGGGACTCGAGGCGGCGGGACACGAGAGCTCTATGAATGATGAACGAACGCGAGTCGGAAAGCTGCGGTTCACGATGTCGGACTTCGCGACCACACTGTTTGGGACGATCGCGACATCATCGCCATCGGTTTGAATGCGGATCGAACGCCAGTTCATCTGCACCACCGTGCCCTCGATTTTGTCGGCGAGCGAAATGCGATCGCCCACATTGAAGGGCGCTTCGATACCGAATGCGATTCCGGCAAATACGTCCGCCAGGGTGTTCTGCAGTGCAAGCCCCAACACGATCGCCAGGACGCCGGAGGTCGCGAGCAGACCGCCAATGGGCAGCGCAAGCACGGAAATCAAGACAACCGATACCGCAGCGGCGTAGATCGCGGCGGCGGTCAGATCGGGAAAGAGCCGTGCTTCGCGCCATCGGCGGTTGTGATTGAGCGTGAATGACATGACCGCAACGAGCACTCGCGCGCCGAGCAGCCACCATATGCCCGCGACCGCGCGCAACCACAACGCGGTGTCATTAGCTGCCCCGCCGCTGCCCGGCAAGGGGAAAGCGTGATGCCGAAAAAGAACGAAGGTCGCGCCGACAAAGCACACGAAGTCGAACAAATTGCGAACCCGCGAGGGAAACGGTCGCAGCGCGATGTAACTGACAATGACGAAGCCAAGGATCGAGACGGGTAGCAAAGAGGAAGTCACCGTTCAGTTTCGCCTCATAGTGACGCGTGCAGGTCGCGCGGCAGGTCATCCTAAATGCTCTCACTGCGCTGCCCATCTCCCTCGAATGGGGGAGAACTTACGCGTTGACAACGAACCCCCCATTCAGGGGAAGGTCGGGCGCCCGGTGCCTCGTGACACTTGGGTTTCTCCGGCCCTATGTCGAGATCTTGCATGTCATCAGCAATTGTGTTTCGGGCTCGCCGCGCGATGCTGCTAGCGTGCGTGTTCTCGCTTTCGATTGGGACCCGCTGCATCGCCGATGATGAGTCGGCCATCGCAAAGCAGGCGCAAAATCCGATAGCCTCCCTGATCTCCGTGCCATTTCAAAACAATCTAAATTTCGGCGTTGGCCCTAAAGATGGCCAGCAAAATGTGCTGGATATTCAGCCCGTGATGCCATTCAAATTGAACGACGATTGGAACCTCATTTCGCGAACCATTGTTCCCGTCGTATACGAGCCCTATATTTCGCCGGCCGTCGGCAATGCAACAGGTCTGGGCGATGCCCAGGTCGCGCTGTACCTCTCGCCGGCCACGCCGACGGATTCAATCATATGGGGGAGCCTCGTTGCTAGCGCCCTGGCGTCGACCGTTGCGGTGGCGGCAGAAGGCACCTCGTCCGCCGCGCCCCCTGTTGCGCAGGGATCCATACCCTCCGGCTACGTGTGGCTGAGCGGCGGCGTCATCGCTCTCGGTATTGGCTACAGCTGGGGTCACGGCACGCTGTACAACAGCAAGGACCAAAAAGAATACAAGTTCAAGATCTCGGGCGTCTCGGTCGCTGACGTCGGGGGCACCGGTATTAGCGCCGAGGGTGAGGTCTACAATCTGAGCAACCCCGCGGACCTCGGCGGCGACTATTCGGCGGTCACCGCCGGCATGACGATCATCGAGGGCGGTTCGGTCGCTTATCTAAAGAACGACAAGGGCGTCGTCATCAAGCTGCATTCGCAGACCGGCGGGGTGCGATTCAACCTGTCCGCCAACGGTATGCACGTGACGCTCCAGTCATCGTAGGTATGGACCGCCTATGCATGACAGCATTTCGGCAACCATGCGCATAATGCTGGGGATATTGATGTTGCTCGGAGTCTGCCTCTTTTACACCCTCAGGCGCCTGCGCTCGCGGATGAAGACACGAGACCGAAAGATTCCCTCGCAGCTCAGGTGGGCCCGCAGCTCGAGCGGCGCTGAGTCGCCTGAGGGCTTCAAAACGAGGCAGCAACATGAGTAAGATTCGAACACGGACCCCCACGGCAACCGTGACGCGCAGAGATGTTGTGATCGGCAGCGCCGGCATCGCTTTCCTTGCGACGGTGATTCAATGATTCAGTATCAAGGAGACCATTCGATGAACACAGTGAGAACGAAAGACGGCGTTGAGATCTTCTACAAGGATTGGGGGAGCGGACAGCCGGTCGTATTCTCGCACGGCTGGCCTTTGTCTGCGGACGACTGGGATCCGCAGATGATGTTCTTTTTGAATCACGGCTTTCGTGTTATCGCCCATGATCGCCGCGGCCACGGGCGCTCGACCCAGACCGC
Source organism: uncultured Steroidobacteraceae bacterium (assembly GCA_964422045.1). Classification (GTDB taxonomy): domain Bacteria; phylum Pseudomonadota; class Gammaproteobacteria; order Steroidobacterales; family Steroidobacteraceae; genus Bog-1198. The sequence goes on along the minus strand of CAYRAC010000044.1, from coordinate 11,928 downwards.
CACCGGTCACGACATGGATCACTACGCGGACGATCTCGCAGTCCTAACGGAGCATCTGAACCTCAAGGACGCCGTGCACGTCGGTCATTCGACCGGCGGCGGGGAGGTTGTGCATTATCTCGCACGCCATGGTGAAACTCGGGCGTCCAAGGCCGTGCTTATCTCCGCGGTCCCGCCCATCATGGTCAAGACGCCGGCGAACCCCGGTGGTCTTCCGAAAGAAGTGTTCGACGGATTCCAGGCGCAGGTTGCCAATAACCGAGCGCAGTTTTATCGGGACGTGCCGGCGGGCCCGTTCTACGGCTTCAACCGGCCGGGTGCCAAGGTTGCGGAGGGGATCATCCAGAACTGGTGGCGCCAGGGAATGATGGGAGGTGCCAAGGCGCATTACGATGGTGTCGTCGCATTCTCTCAAACGGATTTCACGCCTGACCTGAAGAAAGTGTCGGTACCGACGCTCGTCATGCATGGGGATGACGACCAGATTGTTCCGTACGCCGATTCAGGTCCGTTGAGCGCAAAGCTGCTCAAGCACGGTATCTTGAAGACCTACAAGGGTTTTCCGCACGGCATGCTGACCACGCAGGCTGAGACGATCAACGCCGATATTTTGGCGTTCATTAAGTCATAGTCTCCGCATATTCATGGTCGGCCGGCACCACTCGGGGTGCCGGCCGCGGGCGGGCCTGCGCAGAGGGCGCCCTATCGCCCTGGTCCTGGTGCGAACTCTGGGCACGTCTCCAGGCCGCGGGTGTCTGGCCAGCGGCCTGCCGGAAGTGCTTGCACAGGTGCGCCTGGTCGACGAAGCCGCACCGCAGGGCAATATCGCTCAACGACGCATCGGTCGTAAGCATGTATCGAGCGGCCAGGTCCACGCGCCGTCGTACGACAAAAGAGTGCGGTGACTCTCCGAAAGTGCACTTGAAGGATCGCGAAAAATGCGCTTCACTGCGCTGAAGGAGCGCGCAGAGGTCCGCGACGAGGATCGGCCCTGTGATGTTACGATCAATATAGTCATGCACCTTGCGTGCCTGCCAGGCCAGCAGGCGACCGCTCCTGTCGGAAACTTCTCTCGCAGCTGGCGGATCAATCTGCTGTCGCAGCAGTGAGGCTGCTTCAAGCAGTGTGCCCTGGGCTGGGTGTACTTGACTGTGAAGCTGACCAACAGCCACCTCGAGGAGCGAAATCACCCGGTGCACCCATTCGTGCGATCGCGTCGCACCGACCTTCGTTACCTCCAGCGTCTTTTCTAGGTGACCTTCCATTACCTGTTTTCCTCTACAGCCCTAAGGTGACCATACGGCTCGGATCCGGCCAGTACCGACTCCGTGCACGTGTGTGATAGGGTTATCCCCATCGGGAATTGCCGCGACCTCAGATGCCGCAGTTACTGCCCTGCACTCTTGTATAGGAACAGACCGGAAGGGCCGGAATAAGAATCGACCCCCGAGAGGTGTTTGCCTGAATTCCGCTGCGCCAATAAGAATCCTGTGCGTCGAGGACCACCCGGTTTTCCGGGAGGGTTTGGCGACCGTTATCGCCTCGCAGCCGGATATGCGGCTGATAGGATTTGCGGGCAACGGAGCGGAGGCTGTTGCCGAATTTCGCCGGTATCAGCCGGATGTGACCCTGATGGACTTGCAACTTCCCGGCTCGAACGGCACCGACGTTCTTATCGCCATTCGAGGCGAGTTCCCGCGAGCTCGTATCGTCATTCTGACAACCTCAGATGGCGATGGCGAGATTCAACGGGCCATGCGCGCCGGTGCCGCCGCTTACATCTTGAAAAGCATGGCCAAAGACGATCTGCTGACAGTGATCCGCTCGGTGCATGCAGGCCGGCGGCACGTGCCACCGCAGGTTGCCGCTCGCTTGGCGGAGCATCTCGGCGAGGACGATCTTACCGCGCGCGAATTGGAAGTGCTCACGCTCATTCGCGATGGGTATCGCAATAAGCAGATCGCGGATCAGTTGGCCATTGCCGAGACGACGGTCAACTTCCACGTCAAAAATCTCGTCGCCAAACTCGAGGCAAAGGATAGAACGCATGCGGTGACGATCGCGCTTCGCCGCGGCCTGCTCCAGATGTAGCGATAGCACCTGTAGATAGCTACAGGACGGGCGCTCTATCTCCTCACGGCGCGGGACTGGCGCGGCGGAACTACAGTAAAAAGCGTGCATGAAACACCATCGGAAAAATGCAGCCCGAGCGATCTGTAGCTGTCTGCTGCTATTCTTTACCGGGACTGCCTCGGGGCTCGATCCTCATCGGCTGATTTCCCAATATGCGCACTCAGTCTGGAGGACCCAGGACGGCTTCCCACGCGTGCCGAACGTGATCACTCAGACAAGCGACGGCTATATCTGGATTTCGGTCGGTGGCAGCGGTCTGCTTCGGTCCGACGGCGTGACAATGACCCCCGTGTTGCCGCAGAAGTCCTTCCCAACGGATGCGGGCATCAACTGGCTCTTGGGTAGCCGTGACGGAAGTCTATGGATGGCCACCTACAAGGGCTTGAACCGCCTCAGGAACGGCGAGGCATTCAGTTTCCGGATCAGAAGGGGCGGCGTAGAAAGCATTCTCGAGGATCACGCGGGTACCATCTGGATTACTCGCAGTCGCGTGCGCGTCACCGACGGGGCGCTTTGCCGAATAGTTCGAGACGATGTGAAGTGTTACGGCAAGGACGCGAGCGATGGCAACCCCGCCGGGTTTGGGCTCGCCCTTGCCGAGGACAGCTCGGGAGACATCTGGTTCGGATGCCAGATGCTATGCCGCTGGACTGGGAGCTCGATAAGCCACTACCTGCAAGAGCAGATGGATCATCCATCAGGTGAGGGCGTGGTAGCGCTTGCTGCCGCGGCCGCGGGCTCGCTCTGGGTGGCCATGGACGGCGTGGGGCCGGGGCAGGGAGTGCGCTACTACAGTAATGGAAGCTTCGCGAGCTATGTGGTCCCTGGTTTCGACGGCGCGACGATTCGAGCGCAAGCTCTACTTCTGGATCGCCACCAAAGCCTCTGGGTCGGAACAGCGTCTTGGGGTCTCTATCACATCCATGACGGCCATGCGGATCACTACGGCGCCGCGCAGGGATTGACCGGTGATGAAGTGCATTCGATTTACGAAGACAAAGAGGGGAATTTGTGGATCACGACGGACAAGGGTGTGGATCTCTTTCGAGATATTCCCATTGTAAGCTTCTCCTCGACCGAGGGCCTGAAGGGAAGCGAGGTCAGCGCAGTATTGGCTCGAAACGACAATTCTCTGTGGGTGGGGCTTAGAGGGGCCCTGGCCGTCATTCATCCGGACTCTGTTTCGCTGACCACAATGGCGGACGGACAACCAATTGAAGATGTCTATGCACTGCTTGAGGACCACTTGGGTCAGGTTTGGCTGGGGATCAATCGCACCGTGATGATGTACCAGCTCGGGAGATTCTCTGAGATCAAGGGGCAGGATGGACGTCGCTTGGACCACGTCGGAAAAATTCTTTCATTTACCGAAGACATCGACGGGAATATCTGGGCTGTTGCATTTGACGATTCGAAGCGCATGGACCATCTGCTGCGCATCAGAGAGCGCCGGGTACAGGAGGACATTCAGATCGCATCTCTTGTGCCACGCGCTCATTTTCTCGGCAGAGACCCGGCCGGCGGAATCTGGATCGGCACGGCGGATGGCAAACTCGCTCACTATCTGAATGGCGTGGCGAACATTGTCTCTGACGGACGTAGCGCCTCGCCGCCGGTCATGATGTTCAGCTTTTCCGTCGACCTGGCAGGAGTCGTATGGGGCACAACCAACCGAGGCTTATATCGATGGGATCATGGCACATTGAGTGTTATGGATTCGCATAACGGCTTACCGTGCTCGCCTGGTGCAGCGCTCGTAGATGGCTCCGGGTCACTGTGGCTCGAGGGAAACTGCGGCTATCTGCGGGTTCCGGCGGCAGACCTGGCAAATTGGACGGCCCGCCCAGAATCCCAAGTGACGGTGACAACTCTAGGCGCATTCGATGGGGCAGACCCGGGATGGAATGGAGACCGGATCCAGCCGAACGCTGCAAGATCGCCCGATGGTCGACTGTGGTTCGTCGGCTCCTCATCTCTCCAGATGATTGACCCTGGCCGTTCATACAAGAACCCGACGCCACCACCGGTACATGTCGAAGAGCTCATCGCCGACGGAAAAAGATACTCACCGGCTTCCTCCGTTACTCTTCCACCACTCACGCGGGACATTCAGATCGACTACACCGCGCTGAGCTTCGTCCAGCCGCAAAGGATGGGCTTCCGCTACATTCTCGAAGGCCGTGACACCGGCTGGGAGAATCCGGGATTGCGCCGCCAGGCGTTCTACAGCGATCTTCGACCGGGGAGTTATCGCTTTCGCGTGATCGCGTCGAATAACGACGGGGTGTGGAATAGAACCGGAGCGACGCTCGACTTCATAGTTGCTGCCGCGTGGTATCAGACGATCTGGTTTCGCTCGCTGTGTGCCATCGCAGGCGCGCTGCTGCTTTGGGCGATTTATCGATTGCGAGTGCGCCGGATTGCTGGAACCATGAAAACTCGCTTCGACGAGCGCTTGGCTGAGCGCACGCGAATCGCGCGCGACCTGCATGACACGTTCCTGCAGACCATCCAAGGGAGCAAGCTGGTAGCGGATGATGCGCTGAGCACCACTACCGATCTGTCGCACATGCGACAAGCCATGGAGAAACTGTCGGCCTGGCTGGGACGAGCGACCGAGGAGGGTCGGGCCGCCCTGAATTCCTTGCGCACCTCAACCACGGAGGTGAATGATCTTGCGGACGCCTTCCGGCGCGCACTCGAGGAGTGCCGGATCGTTAGCTCAATGGAAGTCTCGCTTCCGTTGTCGGGGCAGATACAGGAGATGCATCCCATAGTCCGCGACGAGATATATCGCATCGGCTATGAGGCGATCCGCAACGCCTGCGTACACTCGCAGGCGACGCAGCTGAGAGTTGAGCTCTCTTACGCGCAAGATCTCAGCCTGCGTATCTGCGACAATGGCACGGGCATCGATCCCGATATCTTGCAGCGTGGCAGGCAAGGGCACTTCGGTCTGCAAAACATGCGCGAGCGCGCTGTCCGCATCCTCGGGAAATTCTCAGTCGAGAGCAATCCCGGTTCAGGTACGGTCGTCACCCTGACGGTTCCCGGCGGGATTATCTATCGCACAGCGAATAAGTAGCCCGGCACAACGAGGCATCCGCAGGATTCCACAAGCCGGCCTTCTCTACGTACAAGCGCACCTGATGTCCGTGGTCTAGGCTTCGAGACATGTCATCGCTCGGTGCGATGCTCGCGTCGTCAACTCAAGAAGGGGTTTGCCATGTCCGGTCGCGAACGATTCAGAGTCCATGTGCTGGGACGATTTCGCTTAACGAGAGGGGAGATCCCTGTCGCCATCCCTCCGCGCTTACGCAAGCCGCAGGAGCTGCTCCAGGCCCTGGTTGCCAATGGTGGCACCGAAGTGAGTGCGGGCATTCTCATCGATGCGCTGTGGCCTGATTCTGAGGGCGATGCCGCGTACCATGCCCTCGAAAGCGCACTATATCGGCTGCGCCAGGTGCTCGGTGCACGCGACGCGGTGCGCATGGAAGGCGGCAAAGTCAGCCTGAACCGGGATCAGTTATCGGTCGATATGTGGGAGTTCGAGGAGGAGCTGCAGCGTCCCGATCGGACGGCAAATGCGACCCAAAGGGTCGGCCGTCTCCGACGCCTCTATCAAGGCCATTTTCTACAGCACGAGACCGAAAGGCCCTGGGTCTTGAGGGCGCGCCAGGAATTGCGTGATCGCATGCTGCGCGTCATCCGCGATGCAGCGCGTGGGTGCGAACAGACGCGCCGTTGGCAGGATGCCGCAAACTTGTATCGAACCGGGATCGAACTCGATCCGCTCAACGAGGGTCTGTATCGGGGCTTGATGCTTTGTCACCAAGAGCTCGGCGATCACAGCGACGCGCTGCAGGCCTACAGTCGCTGCCGTGAGTTGCTGACGCGCTTCCTCGGCGTGCCGCCCAACGCAAAGACGCAGGCCCTCTATCACAGGGTACGCGAGCGCGCAGCCTACGGCCTAGTCGGAAGCGGGCTGTGAGCGAGTGCGCTATCTGGCCGGTGGACGAAGTCTCATTCGCTATGATCCGTGTGGCGATGTCTTCGCTCCGCGGTGAGCGAGCCGTGAGTCGCGACCTCTTACACTGCTTTCGTACCGCGCGGGCAGCATCTGCTGTTCTGTCTGACGAGCGATCCGATTCTTTATTTCCGGAGGATTGTGTTCAATGCGCAAAATGCGGCCGGGATCGGCTATGCCTCAGGCCCACGATCCGGGAAGACCATTTGCGGCGGCTCCGCGCCGCCGCGCTCATTTTTTCGGAGGCGCCATGCGCAGCTCCTTTCCGATGCATCTCATTGCGGTGCTCGCAATAGCGTTTGCAGGCCCGACACTGGCGCAGACTGATCCGTCGCTCTCGCAGGTGTATGCGGCAGTTCGGATGGGTCACCTCGAACAAGCGCAGAAGATGATGAAGGAGGTGCTGCATGATCATCCGGCGAGCGCGAAGGCTCACTATGTCGCAGCCCAGGTGAACGCTGATTCCGGAGACTTCGTGCAAGGACGCCAGGAACTGCGCCTTGCTCAGGAACTAGCGCCCGGTCTTCCGTTTGCCGCGCCCGAGTCGGTGCGAGAGCTCCAAGACAAGCTCGTGGCCGGAGAGGAAATTGCGCGTCATCTACTGGATTCGGGTGTGCACGAAGTGAATTCGCCGCCTGCGAACGAGATTGCACCAGATCAGCGCGACGACGAGCATCTAGGCGGGGCCAATTTCGGCGTATCGGGCGCGAGCTCGTGGAACGATGATGATCGGGCTTCCGGGGGCGATGACTGGACTTAAGATTCGCCTCGAGGATAGGCGAACTCGGTGACTTGTTCCTCGATGGCGCCATGACGTGTCTGTCGCCAGGCAGAGGGCGACTCGCCCACAATGCGCCGGAACGAACGGGTGAAATGCGACTGATCGCTCATGCCGCAGCTCAAGGCAATCTCGCTGAGTGAGGCGCCTGTCGTGAGCATGAGGCCTTGCGCGAGTTCGATGCGCCGGTGTCTGATCCAGATGCGTGCAGGGGTACCGAAAGTGCGCTTGAACGCGCGGCAGAAGTGACCAACGCTGATATCGAGCAGCGCCGCAAGGTCTTTGATGAGGATCTTGCCAGCGAGATTGGCATCGACATGCGCCGCGAGCCGTCGCGACTGCCACGCCGCGAAACCGCCGCGCGGGCTGTGGCTTAAGTCTCGGTCGCCGGGTCGACTTCTAACCCTCGGTGCCACCTGTCCGTCCAGTAGCGCCACGGCACGGGCAATATATGCTCTTGTGCCATCGCTGTCGCCGTCCCTTGCGCGACACGCGGCCTCAACGAGCTGAGCGGTCACCACCAATAGATCGCCCGAGTTCTGCTTCTGCATGGATGCGTGGATAGTCGCAGTCACGCTTGTAGTGTGTGCGATGGGCCCGCGTCGTACAGTCCCCCGTCCGGGGGGGGGGCTCGGCGCCGCAGAAGATAACGCTAATCTCAACGATGTTCGCCAACCTGGGCCTGCAGTCCTTACCAGATGTAGTCGAACGACATAGCCGCCACATGGCCGGAAGCTCGCTCGACGAGCGGACTGTCGGCAGGCAGGTGTCCTAGATGGTTCACGGCGGCGTCGACATTCACGAGGTAGTGGCGAGACAGAGTCCATATGGCGCTAAACCCCAACCCCGTCGCTTCGACACCACTTTGACTGAGCGAATACGCCGGGTGCCCCGAACCTGCGGATTGGTGCAGCGTCACGCCGTACATGTCTTGAAGGTAGCGCTTGTCGGCGACCGTGATCGAAGGTCCGAGAAACATGGCGAGGCGTGATGAACTGCCCGGCAAGGGAAAATACGCCCCAAGATCCGCGATGCTGCCGCCGCCGGCGCGAAGTAAGTGGCGAATGTCGCCGCGAATCACCAGCGGAAACTCCTGCGACACAACCCATGCGCCAAAGAGCTTCGGCACAGCGGACACGCGCTTGTCTCCCATGCCACTCAAATTGGCGTAGTCGTCGCGTTCCTTGCGCCCACGGTCATAAGCAATGCTCACGCCCAATTGCAAATTGCGTTGGTGTATGACGTTATAGCCGATTCCCTCACCCGTACTGACGAACGCGATATCTCTGAATCGTACGTCGATGACCGGGCCGCCCAGTACTCGATATGCCCGCGATCCATCATAGACCGGTTGAACCGCGGACCCGAGGCCGGATATGACGCGACATTCGGGTAGATCTGACTCGAACATACCGGCCAGAATGAGACCACTCGAATATTGCCACTCCTGAAGCGGGGACGGGGTTTGAGCGACAAGCGCTGGGGGCGCGGTCAAACAGGCCAACATGAGAAATCGCGGCAATTCCGCGCGCGCCGAGTAGTTCATAGTCGAGCAACCGTAGCCGGACTCGACTCAAGGGAAAATCACCCCGAATGGGGGACTCCAGGCGAGCGCTCCCCCAATCGAGGGATGAAGAACAAAAAACGAGAAATGCACAATGTCGGCACCGTCAGCTGCGACATTGCTTTTAGGAGTCCACAACATGCTTCACGGATTTTCTGTGCCTCTGACGCCCGAGGGCAAATCGGCGTTGGTCTCACCGCCCCCCTGGCATTACTCGAGTGACTGCCTCGCCATCGAGTATTGGGCGGCTCCCGCGGCGATTGCGGCGCTGTTGCCCCCCGGCATGACGCCGGATGAGCAGTCTCGGGGGCGGGCATTCCTGTGGTTTCTGGACTGGCAGTTCACCGGTTCAGATGATGAGGTGACCGATCCCGCGCGCTACCAATACCGCGAAGCCTTTGTGCTGGTCGAGGCCCTCTTCGAGCGCACAGCCATCAATTATTGTCCCTACATATTCGTCGACAATGACGCGGCCATTGCTCGCGGATGGGCGCAAGGTTTTCCGAAAAAGCTTGGCAGCATCTATCAAACTCGGAGCTTCTCCGCGCCGAGTGCCGCCGCCGCGCCTCTCGCGAAGGGCAGCCGTTTCGGCGCCAGTGTTGCGGCGCACGGCGAGCGATTGGCGACGGCGCGTGTGCAGCTCGAGGAGAGAGTGCTTGACCCTGCAAAGGTGTTCAACCGTCCGACGGTGATGCGTCGGTATTTCCCGCAGCTCGCGGCCGCGCGTCAGACGAAGCCGCCGGTCGATGAGCTCACGATGTCGCTGACCGACAATCTGGCCATTGTTGATGTGTGGACTGGCTCTGCGGAGCTCTCGATTCCAGAAGTGCGTGGCGAGGACATGCACTCAGTCGCGCCGTTGCGAATCGGGCGAGGGTTTCGGCTCGGCATGTCGTACTCGGTCACCGATCTGCGCATTCTGAAGAACTACGTCGCTTAAGCTGCCAGGCCGCGCGGTCGCCCGACGGCGGGTTAGAAGGTGTCTCCATGCCTTTGTACACGATCACGACGCAATCCGGCGTCCTCGACGGTTGTGCCAAGACAGACTTGGCGGACAAGCTCACCGCTTTTCATGCCGAGTACGCCGCAGTGCCCAGGAACTGGGTGCATATCGTTTTTCATGAGTACCCAATCGGCAGCGGATTCACCGCAGGCAAGCCTTCCCCGACGGCGGCCCTCACGCTGTTGATCCGGACCGGGCGCTCGGCGGACTATAAGCGGGAAATGCTCAAACGCCTCTGGTCGTTGGTGCAAGCCGCAACCGGCGCGCCTGATCAGGAGATCGTCTTGGGTATTCAGGAGGTTCCCGGTAGTCAGGCGATGGAAATGGGACAGATCATGCCCGACGTCACAAGCGCCTGACGAGGGATCATCGGTTCAACCGATGAGAGGATGGATGTCTGCGATGTGTTGCGGCAGAATTTCATGGGAGGTTTGAGATGGCCAATGTTGCGGACCGAATAGTCGAAATCCTCGAAGCGGCCAATGTGCGCCGTGTCTATGGACTGGTGGGCGATTCGCTCAATGGCATCACGGAGTCGATGCGCGTGCGCGGCAAGATCGAGTGGATTGCCGTCCGGCACGAAGAAGTCGCCGCGTTTGCCGCCGGCGCGCAGGCGCAGCTGACGGGCGAACTCGCGGTATGCGCCGGAAGCTGTGGCCCCGGCAATTTGCACCTCATCAATGGGCTCTTTGATTGCCATCGCAACCGCGTGCCCGTGCTGGCCATCGCGGCGCATATCCCGAGCACCGAAATTGGTTCCAGCTATTTTCAGGAGACCCATCCCCAATCACTCTTCAAGGAATGCAGCCACTATGTCGAGCTGATCTCCGATCCCGTTCAGGTGCCGCGAATCGTCGAAACGGCAATTCGCGAGGCAGTGGCGAAGCAGGGCGTCGCGGTCATTGTCATTTCCGGTGATGTCGCCCTGAAGGATGCGGGACCGGTGGTACCCTCGCCCAAGCCGATATCGAGACTGCCTCGCGTGTGTGCAGCGGAGGCGGACATCGATGACTTGGTCGCTTTTCTGGATGGCGGCGAAAGAACGACGTTGCTCTGTGGCGCGGGTTGTGAAGGTGCCCACGACGCCGTGGTGGCCCTTGCAGCCAAACTCAAGGCGCCCATCGTCCATGCCATGCGCGGCAAGGAGCACATCGAATGGGACAACCCATACGACGTGGGGATGACCGGACTCATCGGATTTTCTTCCGGATACCACGCCATGGAAGCCTGCGATACCCTGCTCATGCTTGGCACGGATTTCCCGTATCGGCAATTCTATCCGACGAAGGCCAAAATCGCGCAGATCGATATTCGCGGCGAGAACCTCGGCCGGCGTTGCCGGCTCGATCTCGGCGTGATTGGGGACGTGCGCGAAGTCCTATCGCGACTGACAGAGCGTGTGTCGGGCAGGTTCGACGATTCGCATCTAAGTGCCGCACTCAACCACTACGCCAAAGCCCGCAAGGGTCTCGACGATCTTGCAAACGAGTCGTCGAAACACACCCCCATACACCCGCAGCTGCTCGCGAAGGTCATAAGCGATCTTGCGAAGGAGGACGCGATTTTCGCGTGCGATGTGGGCGAGCCGACGGTGTGGGCCGCGCGATATCTCAAAATGAACGGCAAGCGGCGTCTGCTCGGCTCATTCCTGCACGGATCCATGGCGAATGCGATGCCGCAAGCCATCGGCGCGCAGTTCGCGATGCCCGACCGACAGGTCATTTCGATGTCGGGTGACGGCGGCTTCGGCATGCTCATGGGCGATTTGTTGACCGTGCGCCAGGCGAAACTGCCGATCAAAATCGTAATCTTCAATAACGGCCTGTTAGGCTTCGTCGACATCGAGATGAAGGCCGGCGGATTTCTGCCGACGGGTACGCGGCTCGACAATCCGGATTTTGCGAGCGTGGCCGAATCGATGGGTATTCACAGCGTCCGCGTGGAGCAGCCGGGCCAACTGAAATCCGCAATCTCAACGGCATTCGCCCATGAGGGTCCGGCTGTCATCGACGTAGTGACTGATCGGCAGGAACTCGTCATGCCGCCCGAGATCAAGCTCGAGCAAGCGAAGGGCTTCAGCCTGTGGATGCTCAAGGCGGTGCTCAATGGCCAGGCGAACGAGATCGTGGATGTGGCGAAGACGGCCCTGCTCCGTTGAGGAAATCTCGTCCCCTTTGACGGGAAGCCGTGCGCGCGGCTGGGAATTCCCAGGGCAGGTCAGCGGTGAGATTTTATGGTGACTTTGTTTTTTGCACTGTAGGCAGCCAAAAACGCGTTCACCGCTGCATCGGCGTAGCGCTCCAGCGCAGCTTTCGTATAGGGCTCATCGTTGCCGGTGAACATTGCCTGATTCACTGGAATCCAAAGCAGCAAACCAACGAAGTGGTGGGCAGCGATGAGCGGGTCCTCTAGGGACAGCAGAT
>CAYRAC010000043.1:0-14430 GCA_964422045.1 uncultured Steroidobacteraceae bacterium | reverse complement strand
CGCTCGCCTTGAACGATACGACGATCGCGCGCGCATGAGGTGTGCCTAGCTGGCCGCGCCTAGCCGGCCGCGCCTAGCCGGCCGCGCCTAGTCGCGAAAGTTATTGAATTGCAGCGGCACTCCGAGTTCCGCCTTGCGCAACAAGGCAATCGCGTCCTGCAAGTCGTCGCGCTTCTTGCCGATGACGCGCACCTTGTCGCCCTGAATCTGGCCCTGCACTTTGAGCTTCGACTCTTTGAGCAACTTCGCCACCTTGCGGCCGGTGTCGGCATCGATCCCGTGCTTCAGTATCACCAGCTGTTTCGCCCGGGCGAGGTTCACCTCCGGGTCCTTGACCTCGAGACAGGCGATGTCGATGCCGCGCTTGGCTACCTTGAGCTTCAAAATGTCCAGCATTTGTTTGAGCTGAAAGTCCGCCGGCGCCGTCATGGTCACCGTCGTCTCTTCCAGCTCGAACGCGGCATCGGTGCCCTTGAAATCGAAGCGCTGGCCGAGCTCGCGGATCGCCTGATCGACGGCATTCGTCAGCTCGTGTGTGTCGATTTCCGATACCACATCGAACGAGGGCATGGTCAAGACTCCGACAGCAGCTGATCGAGTGTTGCTTTCACTTCGTCGACGAACTGCGTGTAGTGAGACCCGGTGGCGGGCCCGGAAAATCCCGTGTGGATCTTGCGCACCAGGCCCTTGCGGTCGATGAAAATCGTGGTCGGAAAAGCGTATACATGATCCAGCATGGGTAATTTCTTGGCCGCTTCGTCCTTGTCTGAAATGCCGGCGATCAAGGTCGCGTACTCAATGCCGTAATGTTTGCGGAAGCGCATCGTGGCTTCGGCGGCGCGCGGAAAATCCCCGAAGTGCTCGAACATCAAGGACACGATTTCGACCCCCTTGCTGCGATATTCCTGATACAAGGGCTCGAGGAACGCCGCTTCGTCGTGGCAATTGGGGCACCAGCTGCCCGCGAGCGCGACAATCATGACCTTGCCCTGGAACGCCGGATCTTGGGAACTCACCATATGGCCGGCGAGATCGGGGAAGGCAAATTCGAAGTGCTGGCCGGCGGAGCGCATGCTCGTCAGTCGGTAAGCGTCGGGCAAGGCGGCATTGGCGTCGCGTTGACCGCTCCAGCGCTCGTGATAGGCGGTTCCACTCCAATAGTCGCCCAGCAGCATGCCGTCGGCGGTCAATTGCGCCTTGTAAAGAAAAGCGTGCGCGCCATCGAAGGTAGAGAGGTACAAATCGTGCCCTTTGACCTGGCCCGCGAGAAAGCGGTGATCGCCTGTTTCAGCCAGGAACGTGCCCGTAACGACATCGCCGGATTGCGAAAATTCTCCGACAGCCGCCTCCGGCTTGCCGTCATCGTCCGTGAATTTTACCGACCAGCGGCCGGACACATCCGCATTGCCCTGCGACGGCTGCGCGAAAAAACGATACTCACGGCCGCGTTCGGCATGCAGCGCGATGTGCTGCTCCTTGGCGCCGGACTTCGACAAGACGACCTCGCCCGTCAGTTGATCGCCGGTGGCATCGGCGTCAAGTCGGTTCTCGTAACCCGGCATGCGAATGCTGAGATGCGCGCCGGCGACCGTGACCTCGTCCAGCTTGACCCGTTCCTTGCCGTTCACCAGGTAGCCGACGGTGCGCGATCCTTCGCTCTCGAGGTCGAGCCCAAATGGCAGTTCTCCCGCGGGCAGGACCAGCAGCGCGCGGTACAAGCCCATTTTGAGCGCGGCAGCGGAAGTATCCTGCGCGGGATTGCGCTGGCAGCCGCTTATTCCAAGGGCCAACGTCAATGCGCCGACGGCGCTGCAATGAATTCTTGCCGCTGTTTTCACCTCCTAACGATACCCGCGCGCCTGCAATGTGAAAAGTTTCGCGTAGCGGCCGTCGGCTTGCATCAAGGATTCATGGCTGCCGCGCTCGACGATGCGCCCTTCCTCGAGCACCAGTATTTGGTCGGTCATGCGCACAGTCGAGAAGCGATGCGAAATGACGATGGCGATGCGGTTACGCGTCAGTTCGCGAAAATGCTCGAAGACTTCCGCCTCGGCCCCCGCGTCGATGGCGGCCGTGGGCTCGTCGAGCACCAAAATGTCGGCCTCGTTGCGCATGAAAGCACGCGCCAAGGCGATCTTCTGCCACTGGCCGCCGGATAGTTCGCGGCCGTCCTTGAACCATTTACCCAGTTGGGTGTAATACCCCGACGGCAAGGTATCGACGAAGTCGGATGCGAGACCCTGAACCGCGGCGCTGCGCCAGCGCGCCTCGTCGTCGAAGGCGCGCGCGTCGCCGGCGCCGATGTTCTCGCCGACCAGCATTTGATACCGGGCGAAGTCTTGAAAGATGACGCCGATGCGCCGCCGCAGCGTCGTTTCGTCCCACTCCCGAAGATCGAGCCCATCCAACAGCACTCGTCCGCGTGTCGGCTGGTACAGGCGCGTCAGCAGCTTGATCAAGGTGGTCTTGCCCGAGCCGTTCTGTCCGACCAGCGCCAAGCTTTCCCCGGGCCGAACGTGCAGATCGATGCCCGAGAGCGCGGGCTCGGTTGCGCCCGGATAGACGAACTCGACGTTCTCGAAGCGGATGCCGTCGCCGGGAAGCGGGCCGGCCGTCGCATCGCCGCTGCTGCTGCCGATCGGCTGCTCCAGGTATTCGAACAGATTCGAAAGATACAGATTGTCCTCGTAGAGGCCGCTGATCGCCGACAACGCCGCACTCACAGCCGTCTGCCCCTGGCGGAACAGCATGAGATACATGGTCATCTGCCCCACCGTCATCGCGCCGAACACCGTTTCCGTGGCAATCCACCCGTAGCCGCCGTAGAGCGTCGCCGTGCCGAGGAGCCCCAGGCCAAAGCCCCAGGCATCGCGTCGCAGAGTCAGGTCGCGGTCCTCGCGATACAAGCGCGTGAAAATGTCGCGGTAGCGGTCGAGCAGTCGCGGACCCAATTCGAACAGCTTCACTTCTTTGGCGGTGTCTTCGCGCGCCAGCACCGACTCCAGATAGATCTGCATACGCGACTCCGGCGCGCGCCAGCGAAACAGGCGAAACGCTTCACCCGAGAATTTAGCCTCGGCCAGGAACGCCGGCAGTCCGGCCGCAAACAGCACCACCACCGCCCAGGGGGAGAAGCGGACCAGCAGGCCGCCGAAGGACACCAGTGAGACCGCATTTTGCATGAGTCCGAAGGTGCGCATGACCAAGCTCAAGGGGCGGCTCGAGGCTTCGCGCCGCGCGCGCGTCAGTTTGTCGTAGAACTCGGAGTCCTCGAATTGGGTCAAGTCCAAGGTCAACGCCTTTTCCAGGATCATGACGTTGACGCGTTGCCCGAGTTGTGCGCGCAGCAGCGACTGCGCCAGCGAAATGCCGCGTTGAGCCATCGATGTGAGCGCGACCAGCAGCGCTTCGAGCCCGACGTAGCGCAACACCTGCGTGAGCGGCGTGATGCCGGCCTGCCGATGCAAGTCGGCGGCATGAATTACCGCATCGACGATTTGCGCTCCGACATAGGCGACCGCCGCCGGCAAGGCGCCCGCTATCAGCGTCAACACCACCAACGTGATGCTGAGAGTCTTGTTGGTGGTCCAAACGAGCTCGAGCGCCCGCTTGCCGTACGAGAACACGCCGAAGAGACTGCGCTGCAGTCCGCCTTGCTCGGCCGCAGGCGGTGCGGGGCCCGAGTGCGGGGAGGCCGCGGCATGCGGTGTTGGGCGCGGTGCCAAGATCTTGCTACTTCACCAAGCGCAGGCAGAACGGATAGCGGTACGGCACACCGTCGCTCACCCGGATTGCGGCGATCACGACCAGAACGAGATTCACGATGCCGAGGATCCACAGAAACAAAAAGCCGACGAGCACGATGGCCAAGACGGCGAAGATCAGCCCCAGCAGCCACAGGGTAATCTGGAAATTCAAGGATTCCTTGGCCTGCGAGGCCGCGAACGGCATGGAGCCTCCCTTGGCCAGCAAAATGATCAGCGGACCCAGGATCGTGAACAGGGCCAAGCTGCCGAAGGGCAGAAAAAACAACCCGCCGCTCCCCAAGATCCACAGCAGTCCGCAAAGATGGGCGGCCATCGCCCAGCCTCTTTCCTCGCTGCTGATCGCTTCGTTCATTTGAATACCCTGACGCGGAATGATACCGGGTGCCGGTGCACACCCCACCCTGCGGTCTATAATGCGCATATCCCGATAGTCCGGTATGGCGGAGTAGACGTGAAATTCAAGCCCCTGCTCGAGCGATGGAAGAAAGAAGCAGTGCCTGTGCGGACCGCGCAAGAGTACGCGGTGCGCCTGGAGCTCGATGATGCCGCGCGATTGCATGCCTTGGCGGAACTGTTTCCGGGACAACCCATCGAAGCCATCATTACCGATCTGCTGCACGCCGGCCTCGACGAAATTGGTGCCGCCATGCCTTACGAACGGGGCCCGAAGATCATCTCCCGCGATGACCAGGGTGATCCCCTGTACGAGGATATCGGCCTGACGCCGCGCTTCGTGGAGCTCACCCGTAAATTCAAGAAAACCCTTGCAGCGGCCGGGTGAGCCGGGGGATACTTCTCTGATGTCGACCGTACGCATTCTGCGCAAGGCCTGGTGGTGGCGCACTCCCTAGTCAGGAGTGGGCGCTGGTCGGTCAAGTCGTCATTTAATTCGTCGGTATCCAGAACCCATCTCCGCCTCAAAATCGGTGATGGGTTTTTTGTTGTCCGCAAGATTCGCAGGTTGAATGCTTGAAGCCGCCTTTCGATATTGCCGCCGATCTCGATACGCCGGTGTCGGCCTATCTGAAGCTGGCGCCGTTTCGCCCGCGATTCTTGTTGGAAAGCGTCGAGGGCGGAGAGCGGCTGGCACGCTACTCCTTCATCGGCTTCGGCGACTGTCTCGAGGTCTGCTTGGACGCGGGCGGATTCACCATCGGCGGCGTGCATTCTGCGCGGCCGCAAAGCAAACTCGAGTTCTTGAACGCGTTGCGCGCCGCGCTCACGCAGGCGCCGCGGCCGCTTCCGGAAGTTCCGGGAGTGCCGTTGCTCGGCGGCCTGGTCGGCTATACTGCATACGATGCGGTGCGCTACTTCGAGCGCGTGCCGCGACGCATTCCCGATGCCGGCGAGACCCCGCACGCGCATTACGTCGCGCCGCGCTCCCTGCTGGTGTTCGATCACCTGACGCGCAGCGTCGCGCTGCTGCACGACGGCAGCGAGGCCGAACGGCAGAGTCTGCGTCGCGAAGTGGTTCGCGCCATGCGCGGCGCCGTCCCCGCGATCCTCGCCCCGGGAGGTTTTTCACTGGCGACGCCCTCGCTGTCGCAAAGCGCGCACGCCGAGCGCGTGCTGCGCGCGCAAGAGCACATCGCCTCGGGCGACGTCTATCAATTGGTGCTGGCGTCGCGGTTCGAAGGGCGGCATTCGCTGAGCCCGTTCGATGCCTACCGCGCCTTGCGTCTGCTCAACCCGTCGCCCTACATGTTTTTTTGCGAGTTGGGTGAGATCACCGTGGTCGGGTCGTCGCCGGAGGCGTTGGTGAAGTGCCATGCCGGATACGCGCAGCTGCGGCCGATCGCGGGCTCGCGCCCGCGCGGCGCCGACGTGGCCGGCGATGCCGCGTTGGCGGCGGAACTCCTGGCGGATCCCAAAGAAAACGCGGAACACGTGATGCTGGTCGATTTGGCGCGCAACGACTTGGGAAGAGTCGCGACCGCGGGCTCCGTGGCGGTCAATCCGTATCGCGTGATCGAGCGCTACAGCCACATCATGCACATCGTCAGCGGCGTCAACGGTACTTTGCGGCCCGGGCAGGACGCGTTCGACCTGTTTGCGGCGACCTTCCCCGCGGGGACCCTGGTCGGCGCGCCGAAGGTACGGGCAATGGAAATCATCGACGAGCTCGAACCGGTCGGTCGGCAGCTTTACGGGGGAACGGTCGGCTACTTCGGCCGGCACGGCGACATGGATCAGGCAATCACCATCCGCACCTTGGTGTTTCGCGGCGACTCGTACAGCTATCAGGCGGGCGGCGGCATCGTCGCCGACAGCATCCCGGCCGCCGAGTACGCTGAACTCATGGCCAAGAGTGCCGTGCTGCGCCGCGCGCTCGAGCTGGCCGGGGAGGGTCTGTAGCATGCGGCCCCAGATTCTACTCATCGACAACTACGATTCCTTCACCTACAACCTGGTGCAGGCGTTCATGGTGTTGGGTGCGTCGGTCGACGTGCATCGCAACGATTCGATCAGCATTGCCGAGGCATTGGCGCTCAAGCCCTCGCACCTCGTCATTTCACCCGGCCCGGGAACGCCGCGCGACGCCGGCGTCTCGATGCGCATGATCGAGGCATTCACCGGCAGGATCCCAATTTTCGGCGTTTGCCTCGGCCATCAATCCTTGGTCGAAGTGTTCGGCGGAAAAGTGGTACGGGCTGCGCGCCTGATGCACGGTAAGGTGTCGCCGGTGATGCACGATGGCCGAGGCCTGTATGCCGGCTTGCCGCAAAATTTCGCGGCGGGCCGCTATCATTCGCTGATCGCAGAACCCGCCAGCATGCCGGCGGTGCTCGAAGTCACCGCGCGCACCGAAGAAGGCGAGATCATGGGTGTACGGCATCGTTCCGAGCCGATCGAGGGCGTGCAGTTTCATCCCGAGAGCGTCTTGACGCCCGACGGTCCGCTGCTGATGCGCAATTTTCTCAAAGATTGAATGACGACGCTGCGCGACACGCTCGATCATCTGCTGCAGAGCCGCGACCTGCGCGAAGCCGAGGCGGCCGCGCTGCTGCGCTCGCTGACCGATGCGGACCTCGCGCCGGCGATGGCCGGCGCGGTGCTGGCGGCGCTGCGCGCCAAGGGTGTGACCGCGGCCGAGGTACGCGGCTTCGCCAGCGCCATGCGCTCGCTGGCGCGCAAACCGGACCTGTCCGCGGGACTCGATGCAATCGACATCGTCGGCACGGGGGGCGACGCTTCCGGCAGCCTCAATCTATCCACGGGAGCCGCCTTGCTGACAGCAGCCTGTGGACTGCCCGTGGTCAAGCATGGCAATCGTTCCATATCGAGCCGGAGCGGCAGTGCCGACTTGATCGAAGCGCTCGGCTTTACGCTGCCGCTCGACGAGTCCAAGGCGGCGCAATGCTTTGCGGCGACCGGGTTCACGTTTTTATACGCGCCGTACTTTCACCCGGCGACCAAGGCGCTCGCGGCAGTCCGTTCGGCGCTCGGCATACGCACCGTGTTCAACTTGCTCGGCCCGTTGACAAATCCCGCGGCGCCGCGCTTTCTGTTGATCGGCGCTTACGATGCCAAGACCGCGGAATTGATGGCCGGCACCCTGGCGGGAACCGACGTCGAGCGCGCGTGGGTGGTGCACGGTGCCGGAGGTTGGGACGAGGTCACGCCCATCGGCCCGTTCCTCGCGTTCGACGTGACGCGCAAGGGAATTCGCCGCAGCGAAATCGATCCGCAGAAATTCAATTTGACGCCGTGCCGGCCGGGTGATTTGGCCGGCGGCGATGCCGCGGCCAACCTTGCGGCACTGCTCGACGTATTCGCGGGCCGCGATCGCGGCGCGCATCTTGCGGCATTGACGCTGCAGTGTGGTCTTGCCTTGTTCATCGGCGGACGCGCACCTTCCATACAAACGGGAATCGACCTGGCGCGCGCGACCGTGGACAGCGGCCGAGCCGAGGAATGGTTGGGCCGTTTGCGGCAATTTGCGGCGGATACTCGATGAACGCCTCGAGCGGTTTTTTGGATGACATGGCGCGCTCGAGCGCCGCGCGCGTGGCGCAGGCGCAGAGGCTCGAGTCTTTCGAGCGTTTGCAGTTGCGGGCGCATGCGGCGCCGCCAAGCCCGGCGCTCAAGCTGTCGGCCGGCGGCTTCGACGTCATTGCGGAACTCAAGCTACGCTCGCCGGCGGCGGGCCGTTTGGGCGATGCGGCGGCGGATTGGCTCGGGCGCGTCGCCGCCTACGCGCGCGGCGGCGCCGCGGCGGTATCGGTGCTGACCGAGCCTTCGCGTTTCGAAGGATCTCTCGAGCATTTGCGCCAGGCAGCGGCGCTACTGGCGCCGCTGGGGGTGCCGGCCATGCGCAAGGACTTTCTAGTCGATCCCTACCAAGTCCTGGAGGCGCGTGCGGCCGGGGCGGGCGGCGTGCTCATCATCCTGCGCATGCTGCCGCGACCGCGCCTCGCCGAGCTTCTCGAGGTGGCGGCCGAGCACGGCATGTTCGTGCTGTTGGAAGCCTTCGACGAGGCCGATCTGGAACTGGCGGCCGAACTCACGGCGGCGCCGGCGCGCCAGCCCGTCTTGATCGGAGTCAACTGCCGCGACTTGCAAACACTCGCGGTGGTCACGCAGAGATTTGCGACGCTCGCACCGCGCTTGCCCAAGGGGCGCCCCGCGGTTGCCGAGAGCGGCGTCGCTTGCGCCGCGGACGCACGCCGCATGCTCGAACTCGGCTATCGACTCGCCTTGATCGGCACCGCGCTCATGTCGCGCGAAGATCCCGCAGCGCTGCTTCGCGAAATTCGCGATGCGACGCGGACAGTGCAAACTTAAATGGCTACACTCGGCGCCATGTGGATCAAGATCTGCGGCATCACCAGTGCCGACGCGGTGGCGGCGGCCGCCGAGGCGCAGGTCGACGCCATCGGCTTCGTGTTCGCTCCGAGTCCGCGCCAGGTGACGCCCGGGCAGGCGGCGCAACTGGCGGCGCTGGCGCCGCCGGGGATTCTGCGCATCGCCGTCGCGCAGCACCCGCTGCAGATGAAGGTAGACGAAATCTGCCGGATTCTCAAACCGGACTATTTTCAGACCGACGTCGAAGATTTGCGCGAGCTCAAGATTCCCGCGCACATCAAGGTGCTGCCGGTCGTGCGATTCGGCCGTAAGACACCGAGTCCGCTGCCGGCGCTGATGTTGTTCGAGGGACCGTCGAGCGGCATCGGAGAACTCGCCGACTGGGGCCGCGCGGCGGAACTGGCGCGGCAGACCGCGGTGATTCTCGCCGGCGGGTTGTCCGCGCAGAACGTGGCCGAGGCGATTCAAGTGGTGCGCCCTTACGGCGTGGATGTGAGCAGCGGCGTCGAAGAGGTACCCGGCGTCAAGGACCCCGCGAAAATTCTCGAGTTCGTGCGCGCGACCCGCCTCGCGGCGGCGAGCCTGGAGAGCGATTCTTGAATTCACCAGTGCGCACTGCGAGCAAAACGGCCGATGTTCCCGATGCCCGCGGCCGGTACGGAGCGTTCGGCGGACGCTATGTTCCCGAGACCTTGGTGCCGGCACTCGACCGGCTGCAGGCGGGGGTTGACCGCTATCTCGATGATCCGGAATTTCAGGCCGAGTTCGCCTACGAGCTCAAGACCTGGGTGGGGCGCCCGACCGCCGTTTCGCATGCATCGACGTTGAGCAAGCGATGGGGAGCCGATGTCTGGCTGAAACGCGAAGATCTGGCGCATACCGGCGCGCACAAGATCAACAATGCCGTGGGCCAAACCTTGTTGGCAAAGAGGCTCGGCGCAAAACGCATCGTCGCGGAGACCGGAGCGGGTCAGCATGGCGTCGCGAGCGCTGCCGCGGCAGCGCGGCTGGGAATACCCTGCGTGGTCTACATGGGGGCGGTCGACGTGGAACGGCAAGCACCAAACGTCGGGCGGATGCAGCTGTTGGGCGCGACCGTGGTGCCCGTCACGGGCGGCGATCAAACGCTGCGCGCCGCCATCGACGAAGCGTTGCGCGATTGGGTATCGGATCCCGATGGCACGTATTACTGCCTGGGTTCGGCGGTGGGACCGCATCCGTATCCGTATCTGGTGCGCGAACTGCAGGCCGTGATCGGCCGCGAAGCGCGCGCGCAGATGTTGGAGTTGGCCGGGGGTTTGCCGGATGTCGTGGTGGCCTGTGTCGGCGGCGGCTCGAATGCCATCGGCTTGTTCCATCCCTTCTTGGAGGATGCCGTGGTGACGCTGATCGGCGTGGAAGCCGGCGGGCGCGGCACGGGCCTCGGCGACAATGCAGCTTCTTTGACTTTCGGGACGCCCGGTGTGTTGCAAGGCAGCTATACGCTGATACTCCAGGACGAGTTCGGGCAGGTCCGGGAAACCCATTCGGTATCGGCAGGCCTCGATTACTCCGGCGTCGGTCCGGAGCACGCCTACCTGATGAAGAGCGGACGAGTGGCCTATGAGTCGGCGACCGACGAGGAAGCCCTGGACGCGCTCGCCGAGTGCGCCAAGTTCGAGGGCATCTTGCCGGCCATCGAGAGCGCCCATGCATTTGCCGGTGCACGCCGTTACGCCCGGGCGCATCCCGGGACGCGCGTCCTGGTCGGCTGTTCCGGCAGGGGCGACAAGGACATGCCCATCTTGCAGCGCACGCTCTTGAAGGATAGCGGCCAATGACGCGCGGAGCGGTGCCGGGCGAGAGCATCGCCTCCGCCATTCGAGCAGCGGCAGCCGAGGGGCGGCCGGCGCTGGTGGGGTTTCTGACGGCGGGCTTTCCGACACGACGGGATTTCATGGCGAATCTGGCCGCCGTTGCCGCCGTTTGCGACGTGGTCGAGGTCGGCGTGCCGTTCAGCGATCCCATGGCCGATGGAACCACCGTTCAGCGTGCGAGTTTCGTCGCCTTGAGAGACGGCGTGACCTTGCCGTGGATCTTCGAACAATTGAAATCCCTGCCGCGAAGACACGCCGCCCCCCTGCTTTTGATGAGTTATTTGAACCCGCTGCTGAGCCTGGGACTCGACGCGCTGCCGCGCACGGCGGCGGCTGCCGGGGTCGCCGGTTTCATCGTGCCTGACCTGCCGTTCGAGGAGAGCGATGACCTCAAGGCGGCACTCGAGCACGAGGGTCTTGCGCTGGTGCAGATGGTGACGCCGGTCACGCCACCGCAACGCCTGGCACTGCTGTGCGGCCAGGCCAAAGGCTTTGTTTATGCGGTGACCATGACGGGTACCACCGGGGGCGGAAAGGGCTCGAGCCAGGTGCCGCCCGATGTGCTCGAGTACATGCGCCGCGTGAAAGCCTGTTCGCGCGTACCGGTGTGCGCGGGGTTCGGCATCCGCTCGCGCGAACAAGTGGCGCAATTCACGGGGCACGTCGACGGTGTCGTGGTGGGCTCCGCATTGGTTGAAACCCTGGAGCGGGGCGAAGATGTCGGCGCATTCCTGCGATCGTTGCGTGCGGCTTGATATGACGCGCGCCGCGGGGCATGCCGGCTCATGAAGCGGGTATTTCGCGCCGCGTCGCTCCTGCAGGTGGCCCATGCACGCAATGTGCTCCTGACCGCCGGTATCCAAAGCGAGTTGCGCAATCAATATCTGGCCGGCGCGCTCGGCGATTTGCCGATGCTGGAGACTTGGCCGCAATTGTTTGTCGACGATGCCGATGAACAAATGGCGCTCTCCGCCCTGGCGCGGGCCGCTGCGGCTCCGAGCGGCGCGCCCTGGACTTGCGAGAATTGCAGCGAAGTTCTCGAGCCGCAATTCACCAGTTGTTGGCGTTGTGGATCGAATGTGTCGGACAAACACTGACAAAGAATCGCTCGAAATCTGAGGCGAGGTTCAGCTTCTACCCCTGGTAGCGCGCGGGCGGCGCGGGTTACAAATCTTGCGTCCAGTTGTAACGATTACACGGCGCGATCCGGAGGGGAACTTTACATGAACAGTGTCAGCTGCGATTTTTCCGAGCAGGCCGCGCCAACGGGCGCAGCAGGTCGACTACTCGGCGAATCAGCCGCCATGCAAGACGTGTACCGGTTGATCGAGCGTGTCGGGCCCACCGAAGCGAGCGTGCTCTTGACCGGGGAAAGCGGTTCCGGCAAGGAGTTGGCCGCGCAGTCGATCCACGCCTGCAGCCGGCGGCGCAGCGGCCCGTTCGTCGCAATCAACTGCGGGGCGATCCCCGCGGGGCTCATCGAAGCTGAACTGTTCGGCTACGAGAAAGGCGGCTTCACCGGCGCCGCGCGCGCCCACGCCGGAGTCTTCGAGCGCGCGCAAGGCGGGACGCTGCTGCTCGACGAAGTCACCGAGATGCCGCTCGAGATGCAGACGCGGCTGTTGCGCGTGCTCGAGACCAAAAAATTCTACCGGGTTGGAGCGAGTACCGAACTCGCATCCGATGTGCGCGTGATTGCTTCGACCAACCGCTGCCCCCTGCAAGCGGTGCAGAGCGGCCAGTTGCGCGAGGATCTGCTGTACCGCCTGGCCGTATTTCCGATTGCGCTGCCCGCGCTGCGCAGCCGCGGCGACGATGTGCAGCTGCTGGCGGATCATTTCTTGGCCGAACTCAACGCCGAGCGGCGCACGCAAAAGCGGCTGTCCGCGCTCGCGCGCATGACACTCAAACAGCACAGTTGGCCCGGCAACGTGCGCGAGCTGAAGAACTGCATCGAGCGCGCCTTCATCTTAGGCGACACCGTGATCGAATTGGCACCGCTGATCCCGGGGACGACGGACGGTGGGCAAGACGGCGACCGCGAGCGGCTCAGCATCCGCGTCGGCTCGCGCATCTACGACATGGAGCGCTCGCTGATCGAGGCAACCCTGGATTACTTCAAGGGCAACAAGCGCCGCGCGGCGACTGCGCTGGGCTGCAGTCTCAAGACGTTGTATAACAAGCTCAATGGATATTCACAACGCCAAGAGTGCGCGAACTCCTAGCGCCCACCAAGAGGGGATTCAATCGTGTCAAGAGTACTGATCGCGGACGATCACGCCGTAGTTCGCGCCGGGTTCAAGCAATTCCTCGAAGCCGACTCGAGCATCAATGCGGTCGGCGAGGCTGCCAGCGGCAACGCGACCTTGGACATGCTGCGCGAACAGGAGTGGGACCTCGTGCTGCTCGACATCCACATGCCGGATCGCAGCGGCCTCGACATCTTGCGCCATATTCAAACAGGACACCCCGGCGTTCGCGTGTTGGTGATGAGCGGCCTGCCCGAACAGCAATACGCCGTCAATGTGCTGCGTGCCGGAGCCAGCGGTTATCTCTCCAAAGACAGCGCCCCCGAGGAGTTGATGAAGGCGGTGCGCACGGTATTGGCCGGCCGGCGTTATGTCAGCGCCGCGCTGGCCGAGATCCTGGTCGCGGATTTGGACGGCGATGCGGACAAACCCTTGCATGCGCGCCTCTCGACCCGCGAATTCCAAATATTTTGTAAATTGGCAGCCGGGCGCGGTGTTTCCGATATCGCGAATGAACTCAGTCTCAGTGTGAAGACCGTAAGCACCTATCGCAGCCGGATCTTGGAGAAAATGAGCTTCACGGCCAACGCCGATATTACGTCCTATGCGCTGCGCAACGGCCTGATCCAATAAGCCTGCCTTGTGAGAAATATCCTACATTTGAACCTGTCCACGCGGTCTGGGCGGCGTACGGTAGATGACGCTAAACTGCGACTGAGATGTTCAACAATATTATGGGCGCAGTGTCAATGGCTCAGTCCTTGAGAGTCCTGCTAGTCGAAGACTCGAAGGTGCTGACGGAGCGATTGACCGAGGCGATACGGCAGATTCCCGAAGTGGAACTGATCGGCACCGCGGATACGGAGGCGACCGCGGTCGCCTCGGCGAAGCGCGATGCGATCGATGTGATCATCCTGGATCTGCATTTGAAACAGGGCACGGGCTTCGGCGTGATGCGCGCATTGGCCATGGCGCAGTTGAAGCCGCGAATCATCGTCCTCACGAACTACGATTTGCCGGAATACAAGAATGCCGCAATTGCGCTCGGCGCAACTCATTTCTTGGATAAAGCGCGCGACTACGGCCGGCTGCCGGAAGTGCTGCACGAAATCTGCGAAGCGCATCAGTCGAAACACTGAGCGCCACCGCGACCGCAACCTCGCTTGATGATTTGAGCGCAGCCAGCGCAGCCAGCGCAGCCAGCGCAGCCAGCGCAGCCAGCGCTGCCGCGTGCGCGCAGTCGTATCGCGCGCGGCGCCTGCCCGGACCACCCCGACTGCCGTAACGCCTACAACCCTTGCGGCCGGTTCCCGACACGCGCTCACGCGCTGCGCCCACATCCACGCCGCGCGGCGCAGTTTATTGTGCATGCCGAAACGGATCGAAAATGCTTCACAGGAGTTAGAGACATGCCTACCGGGCCATTAACATTCACACGGGGTGCCGCTGCATGCGTCGCTGTCGCGGTCGGGCTTGCTGCCTGCGCGAGTACTCCCATACCCAACGAAAAAATTGCAGTCGCCAAGGCATCGGTGGCTAACGCCGAGCAGTCGGGCGCCCCGGAACTTGCACCCGTCGAAATGGCGGCGGCTCGCGATAAGTTGGCGCGCGCCGAGAAGGCGGCCGCCGACCGCGATGCTCAACCGGCGACGCAATTGGCTGAACAAGCCGATATAGATGCGCGGCTGGCCGCTGCAACCGCTCAGGAACAGCGCTCGCACAAGGCTGCCACGGAATTCGATACCAACATGC
>CAYRAC010000042.1:0-14505 GCA_964422045.1 uncultured Steroidobacteraceae bacterium | reverse complement strand
ACCGAGAATTGCCGCCGAGTCTTCGAAAACGACGATGAAGGTGGGCGGATCCTTCGAGCGGCGAAACGCTTCCCACCAGCCGAAGCGGCGCTGCGCCGCGCGGAACGCCCGCATTCCTACGAACCATGATGCACTCTCGAATGCCAGCGACACCGCAAGCACCGTGAAGATGACGACGGGTCTCTGGATCGGCACCGGGTGCAACAGACGCTCAACACCCTCATAGGCCGAGACGCCGGCGCCGAGCGCGAAGATGAGCAGCGCGACCACGAAGCTCCAAAAGTACAGTTCGCGGCCATAGCCCAGGGGATGCACCCGGTCGGGGGGCCGGCTCGAGCGTGCGATTCCGTAGAGCAGCAGGACTTCATTGAGCGTATCGACCAGCGAGTGCACCGCCTCGCTCAGCATGGCGGCCGAACCGGTCAGCGCGGCGGCGACGAATTTTGACGCGGCGACCAGCAAATTGCCGGTCAGCGCCGCCCAGACCGCCGCATTGGAGCCCTTGGTTGCCATGATATCTTGAAGAATCTCGCGGCAGCCCCATTTCAGCACAGGCTTCCGCCGCTTAAGTGTCCGTAAAGCAACCAGATTGTAAGGCCATGACGACCGAAACACAGCCGCAGATTAGAGAGTTCCAAGCCGAAACCCAGCAGGTATTGCGACTGGTCATCCACTCGCTGTACTCGCACAAGGAGATTTTCCTGCGCGAGCTGATCTCGAATGCCTCGGATGCATGCGAGAAGCTGCGCTTCGAGGCGCTCGCCAAGCCGGAACTCATGGGCGCGGACACGCTCTCGGTAACTCTGGCACCGGATGCCGCGGCTCGCACCTTGTCGATCAAGGACAATGGTATCGGCATGAGCGAGGCCGAGGTGGTCGATAACCTCGGCACGATTGCGCGCTCCGGCACCAAGAAATTCCTCGAGACTTTGAGCGGGGACTCGGCCAAGGACGCGCAGCTGATCGGCCAATTCGGCGTCGGCTTCTACTCAGCGTTCATCGTCGCCGATAAGGTCACTGTGCTGTCCAAACGCAGCGACGCGCCCGCGGTGCGCTGGGACTCGGACGGGGAGGGGCAATATCAAATCCAAGCCGACGACAAGGCGGATCGGGGCACCGAAGTAATCCTGCACTTGCGCGAGGAGGACAAGGAGTTTCTCGAGCCGGCGCGGCTGCGCCAACTGGTGCGTAAATATTCGGATCACTTGAGCATTCCCATCGTCTTGAAAGACGGCGCGAGCGCAGAGACGGTGAACCAGGCCAAGGCATTCTGGACGCGTCCAAAATCGGAGTTGAGCGACGAAGACTACCAGGCGTTCTATAAGCATCTGACGCACGATTCCGAGGCGGCGCGCATCTGGACACACAACAAGGTCGAGGGCAATATCGAGTACACCTCGCTCCTCTACCTGCCGAAGCGAGCGCCGTTCGATCTGTTCGAGCGCGAGCAGAAGGGCGGTATCCAGCTTTACGTCAAGCGCGTGTTCATCATGGACAAGGCAGCTGAATTGCTGCCGCCCTACTTGAGATTTATGCGAGGACTGGTCGATACGGCCGATCTGCCGCTGAATGTGTCGCGCGAACTGCTGCAGAACAACCGCACCGTCGAGAAAATCAAGTCGGCGCTGGTGAAGCGCTCGCTCGATCTGCTCGAGGATTTGGCCGCGAACAAACCGCAAGAGTATGCGGAATTCTGGAAAACCTTCGGCGTAGTCTTGAAGGAAGGCGTAATCGATGATCCGATCCAGAAGGAACGTATCGCGAAGCTGCTGCGCTTCCATTCCACCGCTGCCACGGGCGATGCCCCGGATGTCACGCTCGAGCAGTACGTGTCGCGCATGCAAGCCGAGCAGAAAGCCATCTACTTTCTGACTGCCGATAGTCTCGCTGCCGCGCGCAACAGTCCGCATCTGGAGGGTTTCCGCGCCAAGGGCATGGAGGTTTTGCTGCTGATCGATCGCATTGACGAATGGGTCGCCGGCCACCTGCACGAGTTCGAAGGCAAAGCGCTGGCGAACGTCGCGAGCAGCGCCGCCGACGTTGCCTCGGCAATTGAGACTCCGGAAAAAGCCGCTGCGGAATCTGCCTTCAAGGACACGACGGAACGGCTGGGCAAGGTGTTGAACGGCAAGATCGCGAGCGCCCAGGTGTCCGCGCGTCTGACCGACTCGCCGGCGGTGCTGGTCGCGGGCGAGTTCGGCATGAGCCTACGCATGGGCCGCATCCTCAAGCAGGCGGGCCAGAACAATCCGTTCGCCACACTGCCGATTCTCGAGCTCAATCCGAAGCATCCCTTGGTGGAGCGCCTCAGGGACACGAGCGATGAGGCGGCTTTCGCGGATCTGGCGCATGTGCTCTTCGACCAGGCCATGTTGGCGGAAGGCGGTGAACTCGATGATCCGGCGATTTTCGTGCGCCGGGTCAATCGGTTGATCGTGGAAGGTTTCGCGGCGCAGCCGAAAATCATCCTGAGCTGAGCATGCTGTCGCCGCAGTGGGCCGGGTCTGAACAAGCCGAGGAGTCGTCCGACGAGGCATTGCTCGATGCGTACTCGGGCGCCGTGATCGGCGCGCTCGAGCGGGTGGCGCCTGCGGTGACATTCATCGAGGTGGTGCACAAGGCGGCGCCCGTGGGGCGGGGCGCCACGCCGCGGGGACGCGGCGCACCGCGCGCAAACCGGCCCGCTCGCGGCAGCGGCTCGGGTTTTTTATTCACGCCCGACGGCTATCTCTTGACCAATAGCCATGTCGTGCATGGCTCGGATGAGATCACGGTCCGCTTGAATGACGACTCGCGCTTCAGCGCCGACTTGGTCGGCAACGATCCGGACTCGGACTTGGCGGTACTGCGAATCGGATCGCCGAACGCGCTGCCGTTCGCTGAATTCGGCGATTCCGCGCGTCTCAAGGTGGGCCAGGTCGTCATCGCCATCGGCAATCCGCTCGGGTACTCGAAGACCGTGACGACGGGCGTCGTATCCGCGCTCGGACGTACGCTGCGCGCCAGCTCCGGCCGGCTCATGCACGATGTGATTCAAACCGATGCCGCGCTCAATCCGGGAAACTCGGGCGGTCCCCTGGTTGACTCCAAGGGGCGGGTGATCGGCGTCAATACCGCGATGATCCCCGAGGCCCAGGCGATTTGTTTCGCCACGGGAATCGACACCGCCAAGTGGGTGATCGGCCAGCTGTTCGCGCACGGCCGGGTGCGCCGCGCCTATATCGGCGTCTCCGGCGCGACCGTACCGATCGCGACCCGCGTGGTCCGGCATTTTGAATTGCCGAGTTCGAGCGCCGTGCACGTTTTGGAATTGGTGCCGGGCAGCCCGGCGGCGCAAGCCGGAGTCGAGGCGGGTGATAGGATGATCGCGCTCGAAGGAGTGGCCATCGACGGGATCGACAGCCTGCAACGGTTGCTCGACGCCGGTTGGATCGGACGCGAATGTGAGTTGCAGTTATTGCGCCGTTCGAGCCTGATTAATGTAAAAATCCGGCCAAGCGAATTGCCCGCGCGCGACGCGTAAGAATGGATGAAGGAGTCGCTGCAAATGAACCCACAGTCCCATTCGATCACTCTGGCGGTGCCTCCGGAACCCACGGATCATCTCGAGGGCTCGCTGCACGCGCGAGTGACGTTGCTCGAATACGGCGACTACGAATGCCCGAGTTGCAAAGTCGCGGCGACGACGCCGAAGCTGCTGTTGGAGCGGTACCCGAACAAGGTGCGCTTCATATTTCGACATTTTCCGGTGCAGGATGCACATCCGCATGCGCTGATGGCGGCCGAGGTTGCGGAGGCCGCTGCCGCGCAAGGAAAGTTTTGGCAGATGCATGACCTGCTGTTCCAGAACCAAATGCACCTCAAGGAGAAGGATCTGTACCGTCACGCCGCCGAACTGGGGCTCGATATGGCCCGCTACACCGCGGAGATGGACGATCACATCTATCTCCAGAAGGTGCGTGAGCACATTGAAGGTGCGCGCCGCAGCCACATTCGCGCGACGCCCACTTTCTTCATCGACGGTGTCGTGCAGGACATCTCCTTCGGCATGAAGGCGCTGCACGATGCGGTCGCGACGGCGGTGGCGCGCGCCAGCCACTAGAGCCGACTACATTATGTTAAATAACAGGCACCGCTCACCGGAAGATTGGCGGCCCGCGCTCTAGCTCCAGTCACCGCCGCCGCCGCCGTCGGATCCGCCGCCGTCATCCCAACCCGCGCCGGGATCGCTCATGCCGAAGTCGGAGCCGCCCATGTCGCTATTGCTGACACCGGAATCGCCGGCCTCCGCAGGGGGAATGACACCACCGCCGCGACCGCCGTCCAAGAAATGATGCGCGAGTTCTTCGCCGGCTACGACGCCCGCGCCAACCGCGAGACCTGAGGCAAGGCCGCCCGCAATCCCGGATCCGATTCCGCCGCCACCCATCGGAGCAGGGCCATATCCCGGCCCAGGTCCATAGCCGGGTGTACCGCCCACGCCAGGACCGGCTGCGGGGTACTGGCTGTAGCTGCGGCGGCGAAACAGCATCCATAGAAGACCGACAGCGGCCACCAGGATCAAGACCGTACCGAGGGGAAATCGCGGCGCAACGGATTCAGAGCGCATGCCGATCGGCGTCGCGGGGCGCGAGCCAAGCCCAACTTGTGCTTTGAGTTCTTGGACCGAGCGCTGACTTTCGAACGGCAGACCGGGCTTCAACTGTTCGGCGGTGGCAAGCTCCGAACGCGCGAGCGCAGTTTTGCCCTCGCGTGCATACAGTTCCGCCTGCACGTAGTGAGCACGGCCGCTGTTGGGATGATCCGCCAACACCTGGTTCATCATCTGTTGCGCTTGCTCCAGATGACCGCTGCGCGCCTCGGCGTAAATCTGGTCGACGGTCGGATCGGTGTCGGCAAACGCCGGCAATGTGACGGCGAAAGTCACGGCCGTGGCAAGGG
The DNA here is from genome assembly GCA_964422045.1 of uncultured Steroidobacteraceae bacterium. Lineage (GTDB taxonomy): Bacteria > Pseudomonadota > Gammaproteobacteria > Steroidobacterales > Steroidobacteraceae > Bog-1198. The sequence continues at coordinate 9,564 of CAYRAC010000042.1, read as the reverse complement.
TTGCAGCAACGATTAATCTTCGCATAACAGGCCCCCGGGCAGGTCGAATTGACCCTGGCAAGTTAGATGTGGGCACATTCGCGAAGTTCAACGACCCGGCGCCGATTTGCGGTGTCGCAACAGCTACCTGTTAGAATTTCTGAATGCCCAATATAATGGCGGTCGTTGGTGCAGGCTTCAGCGGCACGGTGCTCGCCGCATGTTTGCTGCGCCGTCCCCCATCGTCTGCGACCGATGTCGTGCTGATCGAGCAGGCCCCCGATATCGGGCGCGGCGTGGCGTATGCGGCTCGCGACTACCCGTATCTGTTGAACGTGCCCGCGGCGAGGTTGTCGGCGGATGCGCAGGATCCGCTGCAATTTCTGCGCTTCGCACAGCGGCACATGCCCGGCGCCGACGGCGAGGATTTTCTGCCGCGTGCGCTGTACGGCGATTACATTCGAGACGTGCTGCTGCAAGCTGAACGCGCGGCACCGGCGCACGTGCGGCTGGTGCGCCTGTGCGATGAGGTTCGGCACATCACTCGTCGCGGCGGCGACAAACCCTTCGCCGTCGAGTTCGCCGATCGACCACCGCTAGCGGCGGATCGCGTGATTCTTGCGGTCGGGAGTCCGCCGCCGTCGCTGCCGCCGTGGGCGGCCGCGGTTCGCGATCACCACCGCTACCGGCACGATCCCTGGGCACTGCCGAAGCGGCTGACGCACACCCACTCGGTGCTGATCGTCGGCAACGGACTGTCAATGGCGGATGCCGCTGTGGCGTTGAGCGAGGATCCGAGCCGCGCGCCGCTGCTGCATACGATTTCGCGGCGCGGTCTGGTGCCCTTGCCGCAGGCGACATTGCGACCCAGTGCGGCGCCTGGCGACGGCGTGGCGATGCTGGCGTGTGCTCACTCGTTGCGGCGGGTGCTGGCGATGGCCCGCGAGTGGACTCGCCAAGCTGAACAGAACGGCGGCGATTGGCGTGAGGTGGTCACGTTCATTCGCCAATTGGCACCGGCGTTGTGGTCGCGATTACCGCAGGCGGAGCGACGGCGCTTCGTGCGCCACCTGCAGCCCCACTGGGACGTTCACCGTCACCGCATGCCGCCGGATATGGGCGCGCGCATTGACGGGCTGCGCAGCAGCGGCAAATTGCGCGTGAACGCAGGCCGCATCGATTCGGTAACGGCGGATGGGGATCGGCTGCACGTGATCTGGCGGCCTCGCGGCGGCCGATCCAGCGCCACGCTCATCGTGGATTGTGTGGTCAACGCGACCGGGCCCGGGTACGGGCTCGAACGATCGACGAATCCGCTGTTGAGTTCCCTGCACCAGGCAGGATTGGTATCGGAGGATGCGCTCAATTTAGGATTGCGCACCGGGCGGTTTGGAGCCTGCATCGACATGCACGGCGTGCCGAGCGAGGGCCTTTATTACTTGGGTCCCATGCTGCGCGCCAATCATTGGGAGGCGACAGCCGCGACGGAACTGCGGGATCACGCTCGGGAACTCGCGTCGCATCTGGTCGAGATGCCCGGCCCCCGAGCGCAAGGTTCATAACAGCCGTTCGAGTCCGCTCAGCAATCGATCAATTTCATCGCGGGTGTTGTACATGGAAACACCGGTACGCAGCAGGCCGCCGCGCTCGGTGAATCCGAGCATTTGCGCCGGACGGGCCGCGTAGAAATTTCCGTCCCAAACGCAAATGCCTTGCTCCCCGAGTACTCCCGCGGCAGCGTCTGCGGTGATTTTGGCAAGCGTGATCGAGACGGTCGGCGCGCGCGCGCGGCCCGCGGTAAAATCCGGGCCCCATACGCGAACGCCGGGCATGCGTGCCGCCGCGTCGAAGTACGATTTTGCCAAGCCGTGTTCATAGGCGGCGATTTGCGTCATCGCGGAGACGATACGCTCGCGCAACGACGCACCGCTTCCCCAGCCCGCGATGTACTCCACCGCGGCTCGTACGCCGTCGATCGCGGCGTGATTCAGTGTGCCGGTTTCGATGCGGTAGGGTGCCGCCGGATCTTGAACGCTCAGGCGATTGGTCGGCAAGCGATCGAGCGCGCCGGGACGGGAATACAACACTCCCACATGCGGTCCGTAGAATTTGTAGGCCGAGCACAACAAAAAATCGGCGCCGAGCGCCTGAACGTCGATGGGGAAATGCGGCGCATAATGCACGGCGTCAATCACCAGCAAGGCGCCCACCTCGTGCGTCAGGCGCCGGGCGAGCGCGAGATCGTTCACGGTTCCCAAGGAATTCGCCGATGCGCCGAGCGCAAATAGCTTGGTGCGCGGCGATATCCTCGCAGCCATGTCGGCATAATCCAGTTCGCCGGATTCGAGCACCCGCACTTCGCGCACCACCACGCCGCGTTCCTCGAGGCCGATCCAAGGTCCCCGATTGGCTTCGTGGTCGAGCTGCGTGATCAACACTTCGTCGCCCTTGTGCAAAGTGCGGCCGATGGCGGCGCTCAAGGCGAAGTTCAGCGTGGTCATGTTTTGACCAAATGAAATGCAAGCGCCGCTCTCCGCGCCGAGAAAGGCGGCGACTGCGCCGCGCGCGGCATCCAAGCGCCGATCGACTTCGCGCGAGGGCGCGAAGTTGCCGCGCGTGTTCACATTGCACGATGCGTAAACGTCCGCGATGGCCTCCACGACGGCGCGCGGCACCTGGCTGCCGGCAGGTCCGTCGAGGTAGGCGAGATGCGGCGCGCGCCTCAGCGCCGGAAAATCCTGCCGCGCGCGCAGGCAGTCCTCGTGCGTGTAGGCCATTACAGGAGGTCGTAAACGAAGTCGTAGCTCGACGCCTTGGCATCGCGCGCATGCAATTTCATGCTGCCCTTGGCTCCGGCATACTTGCCGGTGCCGCCGGTCACGGCGAACAGCGAATCACCCTCATCCATGAATGGTCCTTCGACGGTGATTTGACCTCCCTTCAAGAGCAGCGTCCACATGCATTCCCAGCTCTTGCCGACGACGGTGCGCACGCAATAGCCTTGATCGGATCCGATCTGAACCTTGTTCGCGGAGTCGAATACGCCGTTCGCGAATACCAGCAGGTCGCCGATCGAATCGCCTTTCGCGCCGAGGTCGACCGTGGTCTCGCCGACCGGGTGCTCGACGACTTTGATTTGCTCGGCTGCCGCGGCCGAATGCGTCAGAAGCGTTGCGGCAAGCGCCGTCAGACAACTCGTGATTTTCAATGTCATCCCCTTCAGGTTATTGAGAAACTCGTGGCGACCACCTCGATCAAGGTCGGCCCCGTATGACTTAAGGCGGTGCGTATTGCCTCGGTGAGCGCGTTCGCGTCGTGCACCCGATAACCCTCGGCACCGCAGGCGCGCGCCAGCGAAACGAAGTCCGGATTGCGCGCGACGACTCCGAGTTGCGCTATGCCCGCCGCGACCATGTCGTCGCGGATTTGACCGAGCGCCGAGATGTTCCACACGACGATAGGCAGGCTGATACCGGTCTCGATCGCGGTCATGATTTCCGGCAGCGTGAACTGCAGACCGAAGTCGCCGGCGAGCGCTATGACGGCGCGCGCCGGGCAGGCGATCTTGGCGCCGAGCGCCGCCGGCAATGCGAATCCCAACGTGCCGTAACCGGATGGATGGAACCATTGTCCCGGATTGTCGACCGGATAGGCGTAATTGCCCAAATAGGCAATCTGAGTCATGTCGCTGAATACGACTCCGTCCCACGGCAAAGCCGCCTTGATGGCGCGCAGCGCGTGCCACTGCGCCCGCGCCTTGGCATCGAAGCCGTTGTCTATTTCCGAGCGGATTTTCGCGCCATCGCCGAGCGCCGTGCGCCACCGTGAGCGCACCGCGCTCTCGGGCAAGCGGTTCGCCAAGGCATGGTTGATGGCCCGCAGGGCGCTGCGCGCATCGGACCAAACGCAGACATCGGCCGAGTACTGGTCGGACAACTTCACCGGATCAACGTCGATCCGCACCAACATTCCGCCGAGCGGCAGTTTGGTCGCGGAGTAGATGTCGGTCTCGCCGAGCTCCGTACCGACCGCGAGTACCAGATCCGCATCCACGATGAGTTGTTGGATGCAACGGTAGGGCAGCGAGGTACCGAAGTTCGCCGGATGACTCTCCGCGAGCACGCCCTTGCCCGCGGCCGTCGTCACCAACGGGCAATCCAGGGTTTCGACCAGGCGATGCAACTCCGCGCCGGCATGGCGTGCGCCGCCGCCGGCGATGACCAGAGGTCGCGCGGCGAGCTCCAGAACCCGCACTGCCGCGTCGATCTGCTCGGGGCTTGCTTGCGGCATCAATGTGCCGCCCTCGAATCGTTGCGCCCGCAACGTGGTGCCTTCTGCCAGCACGTCGAGCGGGATTTCGAGGTACGCCGGACGCGGCCGTCCGGTGCAAAAGGACGCGAGGCACAATCGCAGATGATCGCGCACATCTTCGGCACTGAAAGCGGTGCGTGCCACCCCAAAGACACCGGCGGCAAGCGCGGCCTGGTCGTATAACTCATGCAGCACGCCCCACTGTTTGCGGAACGAGGCGCGTACGGGCGCGCTGGCGATCACCAACAGGGGTACCGAATCTGAGTAAGCTTGAGCGACCGCGGTCAGGATATTGGTGAGACCGGGCCCGGAGATCACGAAGGCGGCCGCGGGCCGCCCGCTCAAACGCGCAAAACCGTCGGCCGCGAACCCGGCGCCTTGTTCATGGCGCACGAGCACATGGCGAATGTTCGATCCGGCGAGGCCTCGATACAATTCCAGGTTGTGTACACCGGGAATACCGAACACGGTGTCGATATCGTTGGCGGCCAGGAGTTCGACCAGATATGCGCCGACATTGCGCGACATGTTAATTTTCTCGAATTTGAACGCAATTTTACGAAGCGCGTTAGGATTGCGCACTGCAACCGGGTAGGCAAGAGAAAAGATGCACTATTCACCGCTGGTCAAGCGCATCGCAGGCGATGGCGCCGACGCTTGGCGCATTCATTATGAGGCGCGCGCCGCGGCGGAGCGCGGCGAAGACGTCGTCCTGCTGAGCGTCGGCGATCCCGATCTCGAGTCGCCGGCGCCCGTTTTGGAACGCGCCATCGAGAGACTCCGCGCCGGCGATACGCATTACACGCCGGCGACGGGACGCGAGCATTTGCGCGCGGCGATCGCCGCCGCGCACCGCGCGCGCACCGGCCAGCCCGTCGATGCATCCAACGTCATCTTCCTGGCGGGAGCGCAGAACGCTTTATTCGTCACCTCGTTGATGGTCGCGGGATCCGGCGATGAATTGATCGCGGTCGAGCCGCTATACCCGAGCTACCCCGCCACGTTGCAGATTTCCGGTGCGCGGATGGTGCGTGTGCCGGCCCCGGCGGCAAACGGATTTCGCGTCGATCTCGCGGCGCTCGAAGCGGCGATCACGCCGCGCACACGGGCGGTGTTTTTCGCGACACCGAACAATCCAAGCGGAGTGATTCTCAGCAAGGAGGACTTGGCGGTGATCGGCAGCCTCGCGCGCCGCCACTCTTTGTGGGTGGTGGCGGATGAGGTATACGCCGGGCTCGCTCCGGGCGGCCGAGTACCCAGCCTCGCCGCCGAGCTGCCGGAGCAGGTCGTGACCATCAGCAGTCTATCGAAGTCGCACGCCATGCCGGGCTGGCGCGCTGGATGGTTGGTGGGTCCGCCGCAGTTGGTGATGCATGCGGAGGCCATGGCGCAGTGCATGCTGTTCGGGCTTCCTGGATTCATTCAAGAAGCCGCGGTCACGGCCTTGGGTGTCGCCGCGGCCGCCGAAGCGCGCGTGCGCGACTACTGCGCTGTGAGACGCGATCTTCTGCTGGCAGGCCTCGAGGGCATCCGCGGACTCAAGAGCCACGTCCCCGATGCCGGCATGTTCTTGCTGGTCGATGTGCGTGCCACCGGATTGTCGGGCTACGACTTCATGTGCGAACTGTATCGGACCGAGCGTGTATCGGTGCTCGATGGCGGGGCATTCGGTCAGGGGACCAGCGGCTTCGTGCGGGTATGCTTTGCCGCCGACGCGAGTTTGCTCGAGAAAGCGATCATCCGCATACGGCGCTTCGTGGAATCTTTGGGGAGTTAGGCATGGCTGACCAGGACATGGGCATGGTGGTGCGAACCGCGGGCGGAGCCGAGGCGCTCGAATGGGTGGCGCTCAACCGGGGCATTCCGGGCGACGGCGAGGTGCGCATCGAGCAACGAGCGATCGGCGTCAACTTCATCGACACGTATTTGAGAAGCGGCTTGTATCCGTGGCCTTCAACGCCGCTGATTCCGGGCGCCGAGGCTTCAGGAGTGGTCGCCGAGTTGGGCCCCGGGGTGACCGATCTGAAAGTGGGGGACCGCGTTGCGTACGTGGTGTCCTCAGGCGCCTATCGAACCCAGCGAATCATCGCCGCGGAGCGCCTCGTCAAGCTGCCGGATTCGATCAGCTTCGATGTGGCGGCATCCATCATGCTCAAAGGTTTGACGGCGCAATACCTGGTGAACTCCGCCTACACGGTAAAATCGGGCGACACCGTGTTGGTGCATGCGGCCGCCGGCGGCGTTGGATTGCTGCTGGGACAATGGCTTCGGGCGCTTGGCGCGATCTCTATCGGGACCGCCGGTTCGCCCGAGAAGGCCGCTATCGCGAAGGCCAACGGCTACACGCACGTAATCGACTACCGCAACGAGGATTTCGCAGCACGCGTCCGGGAAATCACCCAGGGCCAGGGCTGCCAGGTGGTTTACGACTCAGTCGGCAAGGACACCTGGAGAGGTTCCCTCAAGAGCCTGCGGCCGCGCGGCATGTTCGTGCATTTCGGCCAGTCCTCGGGAATGATCGCGGATTTCAAGTTCTCCGATCTCGCCGCCGGCGGTTCGCTGTTCGCGACACGACCGAGCGTGTTCGACTACATCAAGCGTCGCGAAGAGCTGGTCGCGCGCGCTGCCGATTTGTTCGCGAGGCTGACCAAGGGTGAAATCAAGGCACATATCGGCCAGCGCCTGCCGCTGCGCGATGCTGCACAAGCGCATCGCGAGCTCGAGGGCCGGCGAACGATCGGCGCGACGGTGCTGGCGCCCTAAGAGACGCGTACCTGCGGCATCGCGTCGTTACAAGTGAGCGTCGATGAATGCCGCCAACTGCGATTTGGACACGGCGCCGACTTTGGTGGCCACCACTTCGCCGTTTTTGAACAACATCAATGTTGGGATCCCGCGCACGCGATAGCGCGAGGGCACCGCCTGGTTCTGGTCGATATTGATCTTGGCGATGTCCAACCGACCGGCGTAGTTTTTTGCGGACTCATCGAGCACCGGCCCAATCATCTTGCACGGGCCGCACCACTCGGCCCAATAGTCGACCAGCACCGGAAGTTGCGATTCGAGAACTTCACTACCAAAAGTTGTGTCGGTGACGTGTTTGATCTTGTTCATGGATGTTTCCTGCTCCTGACGACAACCACAGTGTATTGTCTAAAAATACTTATTAAAGGATGACAATATGAACTTATTATTCAATAATATGGACAATGGCCGTTAACAAGCTCCAGGCAATGCAGGTATTTGTTCGCATTGTCGAAACTGGAGGGGTGACCCGGGCGGCGGACAGCCTGCAGATGCCCAAGGCCACGGCGACGTCATTGATTCAACAGCTCGAGGCCTCGCTCGGCGTGAAGCTCCTGAACCGCACCACGCGCCGGGTCAGCGTGACCACGGATGGTGCCGCTTATTACCCACGGTGCCTCGCCATCCTGACCGAAGTTCGCGAAACAGAAGAATCGCTCGCGCAGCATCATGCGGCTCCGCAGGGGCGGCTGCGGGTCGAAGTACCAACCCTGATCGCGCGATTGGTCATCGTGCCGGCGCTTCCGGTATTCTTCGCGCGCTATCCTGAAATCGAATTGCAACTCGGCTGCAGCGAGCGGCGCGCGGATCTGATCGAGGAAGGCATCGACTGCGCACTATGGAGCGGCGACCTCGAAGATTCCACATTGATCGCGCGTCGCGTGGGCCAGCTCTACTTCGGCACCTGCGCCTCGCCGTCCTACTTGGCAGCCCACGGCGAGCCGCATCATCCCGACGAGCTCAAGCAGCACCGCTGCATCAATCACTTCTCGCCGCGCACCGGCCGGATCTTCGACTGGGTGTTCGCCAAGAATGGTGCGCGCCTGCAAACGACGTTGCGCGGCCACATCGCTCTCGACGATGAGAACAGCTACCTCGCGGCCGCCGAAGCCGGCTTGGGCATCGCGCAGATTCCGGCCTTCGTGCTCAAGGATGCAATGGAACGCGGCCAGCTGGAACTATTGCTCGGCGACTGGTTTCCCGAACCCGCGCCGATTAATGTGGTTTATCCACAAAATCGGCATCTGTCCAACAAGATCCGCGTGTTCGTCGAGTGGGTTGCCGAGACCTTTGGCGAGCATGACGGCATCCAACTGCGCTCCTCGCTGCCGGCGCGGCTGCCGCCGCGCGCTACGCGCATCTAAATCCCCAACGGCAGGGCGGTCGACTCCTTGATGACGGTAACGGCAACCGATGAGTTCACCGAGCGTACGCACGGGATCCGCGACAGATAGTCGAGATAGAAAGCCTCATACGCTTTGATGTTCTGGGTGACGATCTTCAACAGGAAATCCCACTCGCCCGTGAGCGTATAGCACTCCAGCACCTCGGCGCGATCGCGAATGGCAACTTCGAATTCGGCAATCGCATCACGACCGGTGGTCGCGAGCTTGACGTGCGCGAAGATGGTCACATCGAGCCCCAGCGCGTTGCGATCGAGCAGCGCAACACGTGCTTTGATCACGCCGCTCTGTTCCAGTTGTTGGATGCGCCGCCAGCACGTGGTGGTGGAGAGCCGGGTCTGGGCGGCCACTTCGGCAACCGGCAGCGCGCCATGGCGCTGTAGAATATCGAGCAAACGAAGATCCAGTCGATCGATCACGGGGCGAGATAAATTTTCCACTAAGGGCAATATTTCGGAATGAACATACCGAATTATCCGGCCACCCCCTAATGAATGCAACTCTGAGCCAGCAAGGGACGTAAATTATGGCGATGGAAAAACGCTCGCGACTGCATTTACCGAGCCCGCCGGCTCGACCCGGTGAAGCTCCCGACTTCAGCTACGTGCAACTCTCGCCCGCCGGCGCCGTCGCGCGGCCGGACATCAACGCGCGCGCCCGCGACATCGGCTCGCTGTCGCTCGATCTGGTACGGGTACTCGACGATGCCGGAAAGGCGGTGGGACCGTGGCATCCGCATCTCGATCCGGCGGAGTTGCAAGTGGGGCTGCGCCACATGCTGCTGACACGGTTATTCGATGATCGGATGCAACGCACGCAGCTCGCCGGGAAGATTTCGTTCTACATCCGTTCGATGGGTGAAGAAGCGGTGTCGGTGGCGCAATGCATGGCGCTGCGCCCGGGCGACATGTTGTTCCCTTCGTACCGCAATCAGGGCTTGCAGATCGCGCGCGGCATCGCGCTGGTCGATCTCATGTGCCAGCTCTTGTCCAATACGCGGGACATGTGCAAAGGCCGCCAGTTGCCGGTGATGTACCACTCCAAGGCGGGAAACATTTTTTCCATC
>CAYRAC010000041.1:0-14605 GCA_964422045.1 uncultured Steroidobacteraceae bacterium | reverse complement strand
GTCAAACGGCTGACGTAGCGTCCGGTGTTAGCACGAGCAGCGTGTCGCATACTTATCCTAAGCTCCCAACCCCGAGTAGCATCAGCCTGCCACACTCGGCAACTGCCTGCACCAGGTTTCTCGCGACGCTCAAGAAGCGTTTGCTAAACTGTCAATTATGCCGCCCTTGAAACTGTGCCTGCTCAGTTCGGAGATTCTGCCGTACGCGAAAACCGGCGGCCTCGCGGACGTCGCCGGCGCATTGGTGAGGAATTTGCGGCTGCTGGGTCATGAGGTGTGCGCGTTCATGCCCTTGTACGCGTCGGTACGCGCGGCCCACCCGGAACTCCAGCCGGTGCTCGAGGCACAGGACATAGCGCAGCGCATCGGCGGCAGCGAATACCGCTTTTCCCTGCAGACTGCCGCGTTCCCGGGCACCGACGTCCCAATGTACTTCGTCGACTGCCCGCAGCTGTACGATCGGCCGCAATTCTACACCGCCGACCCCGACGAACATCGCCGTTTCCTGCTGTTCACGCGCGCAGCGCTCGAGGGCTGCCGGCGCCTCGCGATAGCGCCGGATATTTTCCATTGCAACGATTGGCACACGGCATTCTTGCCACTGTATTTGAAGACGCTGTATCGGTCGGATCCGTTGCTGGCAGCGACCAGCACGGTGCTGACGATCCATAACATCGGTTATCAGGGCATCATGCCGATTGCCGCCGCGCCGGACTTGGGGCTGGGGGCGGCGGGTCTCAAGCTGGATGCCGCCGATGCGGCCCACGGCATCATCAACTCCTTGAAAACCGGCATAAAATTTGCCGATCTAGTGACCACGGTGAGCCCGACCTACGCGCGTGAAATCTGCGAGGAGCCGTTGGGCATGGGCATGCAGGCGACGCTGCGTGCGCGCGCCAACGGGGTGGTCGGGATCCTGAATGGCGTCGACTATGACGATTGGGATCCGGGACGCGATCCGCATTTGACCGTGCATTACGGGCCGCACGACTTGAGCGGCAAGCAGATGAACAAACAGCAACTGATTGCGGCTCTGCATCTCAACGTCGCCGCGGCGCGGCCGCTGATCGGCATGGTCACCCGCCTCGCGGAGCAGAAGGGCATCGAACTTCTGTTCGACAGTCTGCCGGGCTTGCTGCAAGAGCGGGATTTCGCAGTGGCCGTGCTCGGCAGCGGTGATCCACAATACGTGAGCTTTTTCCAGGGACTGGAGCAGCGGTTCCCGGGCCGCGTCGCGTTTCGCTCAGGCTACGATGAGCCCATGGCGCATTTGATCGAGGCGGGCAGCGACATATTCCTCATGCCCTCGCGCTATGAGCCCTGCGGCCTGAATCAGATGTACAGCCTGCGCTACGGCACCATCCCGGTCGTGCGCAGAACCGGCGGCCTGGCCGATTCGGTGCAGCATTTCGACCCGGCCACGGGCGTGGGCACCGGATGCGTGTTCAACGATTACGACGCCCCCGCCGCGCGTTGGGCGATCGGCATCACGCTCGATTGGTTCGACGCGTCGGCCAGCTGGCGAAAGTTACAACAAAACGCGATGGCGCAGGATTTTTCGTGGACGCGGCAGATCGTCAAGTATGACGCGCTCTACCATGAGCTGCTCGGACGTCGGCGCATCGCCTGACAGCGCAGCGCTCTTCGGTTGCAATTCGAGCAATGCGTAACGACGGCCGTTCGGCAGGGAGTAGCTCCTGAGCAGCCGCAACTGCGCGAGCTCAGCCCAGGCGGACACTGACTCGGTATCCTCGGGCTTTGCGCCGAGACGCTGCACGAGTCCGGCGGCGCGCCCCGGCACTTGAACCAGCACCAGGCTTTGCGGGGCGGCGGCCACGGCGGATCGCAGGCGCAACAGCGCACGCGCGTCGATGGGACCTTCGATCAGCGCGACGTGGGTTCGTGCATACATGTCGATCATGGCCCGAGTCGTCTCGTCGGCCGCGAACAGAATCAAAGGTTTGCCGGTTGCGTCGCGCCCGATGGCACGCGCGACGGACGGCAGATCCTGCCAGGCATTCACCTGGCGGTAGGCCTGCGAAGCGGGTCCCACCAGCAACGCGCAATACGCCAACAACAACGACCAGAGCGCACGCCCGAGCCGATTGCGCGCCGCCGCCCAGGCGCGCATGGCGAACCACGCTGCGAGCATGAGACCCAAGGCCGAGATCGCGACGAGGAGCGCATGCGAATTCAGCCTTGCCCACGCGTCCGCAGCGATCAGACCTGAAGCCGCGGCGCACAGAATCACGGCCAACAGCAGCAGCAGCGCGGTTGCGCGCAGCGCGCCGACGTCCCAGCGGTCAGGCTCATGCCGCGAGAGTTCGTGCACCCACCAACCGAGCAGCAGCGCGACTCCCGGAAGCGCCGGCGCAAAATAAATGTTGCGCGCGGTAGCCGCCATCGACAGCAACAAGAGTGGCGGCAGCGACGCGGCGAGTGCGAAGCGCACCGCGCGATAATCATCGCTGCCGGTGTTACGTTTGCGCCACGCCTGCCGCAAGGCGGCGAGGACCAACAAGGTCCAGGGCGCCAAGTACAAGGGCAGTTCGATCAGGTACTTGCCCGGAGTATTGCGATGCGCAGCGGCGTATTGCAACTCGTTGGGCGCATCGACATGGGTGAAACGGCCCACCAAGTTGTTCCAGAAAAACACCTTCAAGTGCGCGACGCCGTCCGGCCCCGCGTATACAAACCAGATCCAGGTGAGGATCATTGCCGCCTGCAGCAACAACCCGACATACAGTTCCCAGCGCAGCAATTCGCGCCAGCGTTTCTCCGCCACCATCAGGGCAAGGATGGCCAGGCACGGCGCCATCCAGGCGGCCGCGCTCTTGCACAGAAAGCCCACTCCCAAGGCCGCGTGCATCAGCAGGTATCCGCGCAGGCGCGTGCGAGTGTCCGATGCATACCAGCCCCGGTAGGCACCCAGGAGCGCGATCGATTCCGCAGCGAGCAGCGGCGCATCGGTCGCGAGCCAAATGGCCACTTGATAGGAAAGCAGGAAGGTACTCACGGCCGCCGCGGCCGCCACGCCTGCGAGGCGTCCGCAGCTGCCGCGCGCCAGCAAGCCGACGCCGAGTGCCGTAATCAAGGCGTACAGCAGATTAGGCAGACGCGCCGACCAGGCCGCGGCGCCGAAAAGACGCATCGGGACGGCCGCAACCCAGTAGGTCAACGGCGGCTTCTCGCAAAACGCCTCGCCGGCCAATAGCGGTACCGCTCGATCTGCCTGCCAACTCATGCGCCAGGCGATATCGGCCTCGCGCGGTTCGTCCGGCGTCCAATAGCCGCGCCCGAACATGCCGACGCACCAAATCGCGAGCAGGAGCGCGAGCAGCCCGAGCGGCGTGACGAGGTGCTTGAGCGTTGCTCGAGTCATAGCCGGCTAGCATCGCTCAAAAACAACCAAAGCGTGCATTGAAGTGGCGTCCTGCACATGTAGCGCGCTCGGGCCGCAGGATTGCAATACCGTGGCGTGGGTGCCTATGCTTAAGGATGATCCTCTATCACCATGCGGTGAGTTCGGCGTCCTACCGCGTCCGGATCGCGTTGGCGCTGAAGGGCCTGCCGTTCAATTCCAGGCTGCTGGATTTGCGCGCCGGCGAACAACGGCGCGAGGAATTTCTGCGAATCAACAGTCAAGGCCTGGTTCCCGCGCTGGCGCTCGACGATGGTGCGGTGCTCACCCAATCGCTGGCCATCATCGAGTATCTCGACGAGACGTATCCGCGGCCGCCGCTGCTGCCGCAAGCGCCGTTGGCACGCGCGCGCGTGCGTGCGCTGACGTTGGCGATCATCTGCGACGTCCATCCTTTGAACAATCTGCGCGTGCTGCAATATCTCGAGAAGGAATTGCGGCTCGACAAGACGAGCCGTGACACCTGGTACCGGCACTGGGTGCAGGTCGGATTCGACGCCCTCGAACGCTGCCTGGTTCGCGACGCGGCGACGGGGCGCTTCTGTCACGGCGATGCGCCGACCATGGCGGACGTCTGTCTGGTGCCGCAGGTGGCGAACGCGCGGCGCTTCGACGTCGACCTCAAATCCTATCCGCGCATCGTCGGGATCGACGCCGTCTGCAGGGAAATGCCCGAGTTTCAAGCGGCCGCACCGGATCGCCAAATCTGACGATTGCGCTCGACAGCATCCCGCACTTTACGGCGGCGCAGGCGCTTTGCGCCGCGCAGCGGCAGTACGGCATCGTGGGCACGGTTGCCGCTCTACCGAGCGAGCGTGATCAGAACTTTCTGCTCGCGTCCGCGGACGGCGGAAAATTCGTACTGAAAATCGCGAATCTCGGCGACTCCGCGCAAGTCTTGGATTTGCAAAATCAAGCGATGCGGCGCGTGGCGAAAGCGGCGGCGGACTGCCGCGTGCCGCAGGTGCTGCGTTCACGCCAGGGATTGGAAATCGAGCGCATTCATCATGCCTGCGCAGGTACGGATCATTGGATGCGGCTCTTGACATGGGTCGATGGAACCGTGCTTGCAAATGCCGGGGCGCGCGATGTTGCGATGCTGGAATCGATCGGCGCCGGGATTGCAACGATCGGTGCTGCCCTCAGCGGCTTTTCCCATCCGGCGATGCACCGCGCGCTGCAGTGGGATCTGCGCCGCGCGGGCATGGCCCGCGAGCACACGGGGTTGCTGCCGCTGACGCGGCGGGCACGCATCCTGCGGCTGTTCTCGGAGTGGGAGGAGATCGATTGGTCGAACCTCCCGCACAGCGTCGTTCACGGCGATGCGAACGATCATAATGTGCTCATCGGCGACGGGCGCATGCTGGGCCTGCTCGATTTTGGCGACATGGTGTATTCGGCGACGGTTTGCGACCTCGCGATCGTGCTGGCCTACGCCATGCTCGGTGAACGGCAACCGCTGTGCGCCGGTGCGCACATAGTCGCCGCCTATCAGCGCCGCCATCCTCTGACCGAGGCGGAGCAGCGGGTGCTGCTGCCGTTGGTGCTGAGCCGCCTCTGCATGAGCGTCTGCTATTCCGCGCACAATCGGGCGCGCAATCCAGGCGATCCGTACCAGGTGGTGAGCGAGGCAGCCGCGTGGGATTTGTTGGATACGCTCGAGCGCGAGGCAGAGCGGACGCCTGTGTGGCCGATTCGGTCTTGAATCAGGCGCCGTATTCGATTCAGTAGTGGGGCGGCCGCTCCTGCTCCGGCGTTCGCGGAGCGTCGTCGAGTTGCACGCTGCGCAGCCGGTCGGCGAGAGCCTTGAGTTTTGCCTCGAGGACCTGAATGTCCTGATGCTGCCGAAATACGACGTCGCTCAATTCGGCAACCGCGCTTTCGAGGAAGGCGATCTTGGTTTGGATTTGCTCCAACGGCGCTTCGGCGTTCATGGTGCATTCGACCCCGATTTGAATGCCTGCCACAGGCGGGTGATGGCGCGGTTCTGCTCGGGCGTGTCGCTCAAAAATCCCGCCAAGCGATCTCGCAGTTCGGGCGGCGGATAAACAGCCGGGTCGTGGTGTATCTCGGGGAGCACCAGCGAGTCGGCGGCGGTATTGGCGTTTGCGTAGCGCACGGTATTGGACACATCGGCGATGGCGCGCGGCGTCATCATGTAATTCAAGAATGCGTACGCGCTGTCGGGATTGGGTGCATCTTTTGGAATCGCCATCATATCGAACCACAGGACCGAGCCTTCTTTCGGAACCACGTAGACGATGTCGAAGCCCTTGTTTGCCTCGCGGGCGCGGTCCCGAGCCTGCACTATAGCGCCGTTGAAGCCCGCGGCGACGCACAGATCGCCGTTCGCCATGGAGTCGACGTAGGGATTGGAATCGATATTGCGGATATAGGGCCGGGCTTTTTGCAGCGCCTGCTCTGCAGCCGCCAAATCCGCAGGATTTTGCGAATTGGGGTCGCGGTGAAGATATGCCAGAACCGCGCGCATCATCTCGGGCGCTGCGTCGAGCATGCTGATACCGCACCTGGCGAGTTTTGAGGTCACCGCAGGATCGAACACCATGCGCCAACTGTCGAGCGGCGCATTCGGCAACAGAGCCTTGACCACGTTTTCGTTGTAACCGACACCCAAAGTGCCCCACATGTAGATCACGCCGTGCGCGTTGTCGGGGTCGTGGGCGGAGACCTTGGCCATGAGCGCAGGGTCGATGTTCTTCAGATTCGGCAGCTTCGACTTATCGAGGTTCCGGTAGATGCCAGCCTTGATCTGGCGTTCGAAGAACGGCGAGGTGGGCACGACGACGTCGAAGCCGCTGTGGCCCGTCAAGAGCCGCGTCTCCAACGTTTCGTTGGTATCGTAGTAACTGACGGACACCTTGATGCCGGTTTGCTTCTCGAACTCCGTCAGGGTATTGGGCGCGAGATAATCGGAGAAAATATATAGGTTGAGCAGCTTTGCGCGAGGTGGCGCGCCTGAGCGGCCGTCCTCGGCGGGTGCGCCGCAGGCGCTCAAAAAAAACGCGCATGCGATCACCGCGGCCGGCCAGCCGCAGCGACGCGCCGTTTCTAGCACGCTGGCGCCATTCCTAGCATCGCATGGCTCGACTAGCTGCCGGTCTTCGGACAGGTAAAGTCGTCGTCGTCCTGTTTCGCTGACTTCGGCACCTCTTTCTTCCAGTCGGCAGGCACTTCGAAGCGGTCCGCCGGCACGGCATCGGTACTGATCGATGTGGTCTCGATGCTGAAAGCCGCGAGCTGTAGATACTGCGCATACGCATCGGGCACGGCCGCCGCCGCGGCCGCCGGGGTGCCCGCCGCGGAATCGGTCGGGACGGCGCTGGCGGCGGTCGGATCGTCGGTCTTTTTCTTGTGGAACAGTCCGCCCACCAAGTTGCCCATTTGCGACCCAAGCGCCTTACCGGCCTGCGCCACATTGCTCATGGGATTGCTGGCGGCGGCCGAGTTGTCGGTGCTCGTGCTCCCATTGGCCTGCGCCTTGTTGGTCGCGCTGCATTGTTTGCCGCCCATCATGACGCGCAGCGAGGTTTTTAGCGGCTGACCATTGAGCTCGCCGGATTTTTCGGTCAGCGCCTTGATCTGCGACTGATACGGGGCCAGATATCTCGCGAATTCCGCGCGCATGGCACCTTGTTCATCCGTAAGCCCGAGCTTCTTCGCATAGGCCTGAGCGAACGCCGTGCGGTCGGCGGTGCCGGGGAGCGGGTCCTGCGTCATCCACAGATCGACGGCGACCACGGTGTCGCAGACATCGCCGGTATCTTTGTCGGTGCACGACTCGGTCAGCGTCGCCACGGTGCGCTGAACGTCATGACCGGCGATCGAGGTCCTGTCGTCCGTCTTTTGGATGTCGATTTTCGGCGGCGACATCTGGCACTTGGACTGATCGACCGGCTGCTGCTTTTGCGACACCGGGCACGAGCGCATTTTCTCCAGACGCGCCTGCATTTTGGCGCGCATGTCGGCGATCTCCTGGGGCGTTGCGAAGATCTCCTCGCGGTAGCTCTTCTGTTTCGGTTCGAGCCGCCAGGTCAGGCCCCGGTCCAGCCGCACGATCTCGCCGCCGCGCACATTGCCGCACACCAGCGACATCACGCCTTCGCAATGCGACTCGGTGTCTTCACGTTTTTTGTCGGCGGTGAAACTTACGGTGTTCGCGCCGTGCATTTGGATCATCGAGGCCACGTCCAAGTTGGTTTTTTGCTGGACCGTGACGTCGGCGTGAACGGCTGCAGCGGCCAGGGAGGCGCCGGCGGCGAAATGAGCGATGCGCAGCACGCGGAATAGTTGTTTTCGCATAATCTTGTACTCCCGCAATGGATCAAGGGCCGGTTTTGGCTCTGCCGAAAGAATAGCGCAGAAATAGATGGCTATGGCCGCGCCGCACGTCCACTAACGTCGCCCAACGGGGACTCGAGGGCGCAAACGCCTCGCCCATCACCAACCCTAAGCGTCCGTCGCCGGGCTCGCGTCCGGCGATCTGCGGCGCCAGGGTCAGGAATTGCTCCGCGATCAGCCGTTTGCGAAAGAACGAACCCAACAGCCGCGGACCGCCCTCGAGGAGGATCCGTCTGCCGGGCGTGTGCCGGGCGACCGCGGCGAGGATCGCGGCCGGCGCCAGCGCACGACCTGTGGAGCGGATCGGCTCGAGCGCCACCCAGGAGCGCGGCTTTTGCGCGCGCAGACGCCGCTCGCCGGCCGGCGTGGTGATGATCAACACCGGCACGCAGCCGGAGGCGAACACCGGCAGGCGCAAGTCGAGATCGCCGCTTGCGCTGACGACCACGTTGAGCACGGGCTGACGCTTCTGCATGGCGCTTCGCAGCCGAAGATAGTCGCGCGCGAGTTCCGGACAAATGGCCTCCGGCGTCCAGAAGTGCTGCGGATCGGCGGCGAGCGTGCCTGATCCCACGATCACGGCGTCGGCGACGGCGCGCAGCAGTCCCATCACCATGCGATCCTGGGCATTGAATCCGCTGATGTCTCCGCCGGCGGAGTGTCCCTTGACCTGCAGCGACACCACGCCGTCCATGGTGCTGACAAAATTGCTGAATACATGCGCGCCAACGCGTGGCAGCGGCATGCTGAGGCTGCCGTACAGTCGCGTCAATCTCGATGTCAGCGGCAGCTCGCTACCGCGCTCCGATCGATACAGCGTACTGAGCGGCGTGAGGGGCGGTGCGATCATTTGTAAATACTACCAAGCCTGCAATGGCCGCGGATAAGACTTCGCTGCATTGAATTAGCTTGTTCTCAACCGGTCTATTGTTTAAATATCCCGATGGGCCGCGATCATTGGCTGAAAGGATCATGAAGATGCCAGCGAGCGACACCTCCTTGGCCCAGGAGAGTCGGATGCAACGATGCTTGATGAACTGCGCACTGGCCGCGTTGCTGTGGGCCGCGGCCGCGGCGCATGGGGCCGACGTTGCCGCCCCGGCCATCGCACCGCCTGCAGCACCCGGACCAGCCACTGGCCTCGCCGATTCGGCGGCGTTGCGCGCGACGGTATACGGCACGCCGCCGCAGAACATGGCGCCGCTGCCAAGCCGAGTCCCGCTCGCCGAAATCAATCTCGCTCTGCCGTGGGCGCGTCCGGTGCCGGACGTGTTCTGGTTCGATCGCAAGCTGCGCGTGTGGTTTTCGGCGCAAGACAAGCCGGCGCCACTGGCCATCGTCATTTCGGGCACGGGGAGCGACGGCAACACGGCCAAACTCTCGACTTTGCGCGGCGTGCTGTATGGCGCCGGCTACCACGTGCTGACCATGCCGTCGCCCACGTTCCCGGGGTTCATCGTTTCGACCTCGAGCACCGGAGTCGCCGGCGATTTGCTGCAGGATGGCCATGATCTGTATGCGGCCATGCATGAGATCGTCACGCGCCTGCCGCGCAAGGTCAAGATCACCGAGATCGACGTATTGGGATACAGCCTGGGAGGCGCCAACGCGGCCATCGTCAAGTCGATCGACGCGCAGGAAGGCAAGCTCAACATCCACCGGGCGGTCATGATCGATCCGCCGGTCAGCTTGTTTGCATCGATCGGCCGTTTGGACAAGTTGTTCGCGCAGAGCATCGGTCCCGGCGATCAGGGAATCGAACTGCTGTATCGCAAGCTGTACGCGCAGCTCGCAAATCTGTATCGCGCGTCCGACCGGGTGCAAATCGATGAGGATTTTTTGCTCGGTGCCGCCGCCGGCGTCTTGAAAAGCGATGCGGAATTCTCCGCCGCCATTGCCTTGAGCTTTCGCATCGATCTCGTGAACGTGTTCTTCGCCGGCGACCTTTACGCCGGGACTGGTGTCGTCACCGATCCGCGGCACCCGCCCAAAGTCGGCGATTCGCTCGAGGAAACGCAGCGCGTGCTACGCGGCAAACCGTTCTCGGACTACTTCACCCAGGTGTTCGCGCCCTATTATTTGCAGCACCGGCCCAATTCGACACCGGCATCGCTGATTGCCCAGAATCGACTCGACATCATCGGCGATGCTTTGCGCAGCAACCCTGACTACTACGCGCAGGCAAACGCCGACGATCTCATACTTGACAAGCGTGAGTTGGCGTGGCTCAAGGACACGCTGGGAAGCAAGATTGCCGTTTACGACCATGGCGGTCATCTCGGCAACATCGGCGAGCGGCAACAAGTGGCGGACATGCTCGATATGCTGGCAGGGCGCTGGCAGGGTGCGGCGAAATGAGGCGCGCGCTCCTCGCCGCCGTTGTGGCAGCAGCACTCGGCGGCTGCGTTTCTCAGAGCCTGAGTATTCACAGCCTGCCGCCCGAGGATCCCGCGGCCGCCAATGCGGCGGCCCTGGCCAGTGCCGCGGCGTTCGCGGCTGCGGCCGCCGGCGCGGAGACGGCCAAGGAAGCGGGCGGGGGAGGGCCCGCGGCCGCCGCAGCGGTTCCGCCGGTCACGCCGGCCGATGCGCCATCGATGCATACGTATGATCCGTGGGAGCGGCTCAACCGGTTTACCTATCGATTCAATGCACGCTTCGACGAAGCGATATTTCTGCCGGTGTCGAACACCTACCGGCGAGTCCCGTCGCCGATCCGCGCCGGCGTGCACAACTTCTTCGGCAACTTGAGCGAAGTCGACAGCGTGATCAACTACGCCCTGCAGTGGCGCCTCAAGCTCGGCGCGCGCAGCCTCGGCCGGTTCGTGATCAACAGCACCATCGGCATCGGCGGTTTGATCGACGTGGCCAAAATGCTCAAGCTGCCGGGCGCGCCGACCGGATTGAGCACGACCCTGGCCAAGTGGGGGATGCATCCAGGGCCGTACTTGGTCATTCCGCTGCTCGGACCGTCGACCTTGCGCGACGGTCTGGGATTCTTCGGCGATTACGCCACGTCGTACGGCATCGACGTCGCGCAGGTTTACCGCGGGGATCAGTCGTGGGCTCTCGGTACGCTGAATGCAATCGACCAGCGCGCGAATATCGACTTTCGCTACTACGCAACCGGTTCGCCGTTCGAGTACGAAAATATCCGCTTCCTGTACGTGCGCAAGCGCTTGATCGAGGATGAAGGGCTGCACGCAAAAGTCGCCAAAAAGGGTGACAAATCGACCACCCAACAAGAAAACGAAGTCAACGAGCCGGCCGGCAAGTAAGCACTATCGACGATACGGCGCGCCGCGACGCGGGCAGCCTCAAACCCAAAGCACCCTACGCTTCTGGGCATACCAGGAGTCGACGCCGCGAGCGACTGCCGCTTCGATACGGGCGCGTTTGATCTTCAAGGTCGGGGTCAGCAATCCGTTCTCCACCGACCAGGGCTCGCGCACCACGACGATCATCGCCAACCGTTCGTACTCGACGAGGTCTGCATTCACCTTGTTCAGCAACGTGTCGAGTCGAGTCTCGACCTGGCCGTGCACGGCAGGGTCGTTCAGCTTGGGACGTATCTCCTCGGCCAACACCACCATGGCATAGGCGTTCGGTTGACCGGCGCCGGAAACCAGCGACAATTCGATGAGCGGGTCTTCGCCAAGGCGGCTTTCGATCGGCGCGGGTGCGACGTACTTGCCTTTCGCCGTTTTAAAGAGCTCCTTCTTACGACCGGTGATCTTGAGAAGGCCGTCCGCACGCAGCTCGCCGAGATCGCCGGTGCGAAAAAAACCGTCGGCGGTCAACGCCTCAGCATCCAAATCGGGGCGTTTGTAGTAGCCGACGAATTTGCCGGGGGATTTGATCAAGATTTCGCCGTCGTCGGCGATGCGCACTTGCACTCCAGGCAGGGCTCTGCCGACGTGGCCGAGTGCGTGTGCAGCGGTGGTTGAGGTGTGCGAACAGGCGAAGTCTTCGGTCATCGCGTAGCCTTCGAGGAGATTCAACCCGAGGCGCCGATACCACTCGATGAGTGCGGGCGGGATCGGCGCCGAGCCTGAGCCGGCGAGGCGCACTGCTTCGAGGCCGAGGCCCGCGAGCACTTTGCGCGCGACGATTTTTCCGAGGATGGGAACGCGCAGCAAGCGGTCGAGTTTTGCCGCCGGCATTTTGCTGAAAACGCCTTGCTGAAATTTGAGCCACAGACGCGGTACCGAGATGAATGTCGTGGGCCGGGCGCGCTGCAGGTCCTGAAGAAAGGTATCGAGCCTCTCGGCAAAAAAGACGTGGCCTCGGCCCATGTGCAGATGAGCACACTCCACCCAGGCGCGTTCAAACACGTGCGCCAACGGCAGGTACGACAGCGACCTTGCAACGAAATCGGTGCCGAGTTGCGCGCTCAAGCATGCAACGATCGTGGCGGTCGCAGCGCTGATGCACTCGAAGTTCTGCATCACTCCCTTGGGCTGGCCGGTGGAGCCCGAGGTGTACAGGATCATTGCAATGTCGGCCGCCGCGCGCGGGACTGCGTCCGCGAGGGGAGCGGTCGCGGCGGCGAGCGAGTCCCAGGACGGAAATTCGCCGGCGGGCGCGAGCGGCATGGCGATACAGGGCAAGCCGAAGGGAACCGCCGCGGCTTGCCGCGGCCATTCGTCGAGCTTGCCGACGAACAGCAGACTCGATTCGCTGTGTTCGAGTACAAAGCGCACCGTCTCCGCGCTCTCGGTCGGGTAGAGGGCGACAGTGGTGTAGCCGGCCATCCAGATGGCCAGTTCGGCCATGAAAAAGTGCGCACAATTCTTCGACAGAATGGCAATGCGCGCGCCGGGCGCAAAGCCCTGCACCTTGAGGTGCGCGGCCATGCGCCGGGCCTGATCCATCATGCCGCGCCAGGTGTATTCGACGACTTCGCCGCGGCCCACCGGTTGAGTCAAGAACACCTGATCCGCGCGCGCCCGCTCGTGCTCATAGACATAATCGAGGATCAATTTGGCCTGCGCCATACACCCTCCCGCCGTGCAGTTTTCCAAGCCGGCCCCAGCAACTCTATACTGTAAGCCAGAGGTGCCTGCCATGAGCCGTCGATTCGTGGATTTGTCGATTTTTTTGGAAAATGACGTCATCACCGACCCGCCCTTCATGCGTCCGGTGATCACCTACAAGAAGCACGCGGAGACGATGCCGGAGGCCGGTCATTTCTTTCCCGGCGTGACGGCGCAGCAGATGCCGGGAGGAGAAGGATTTGCGGCGGTCGAGGTCGTGACGCTGTCGACGCACAACGGCACGCATCTGGATGCCCCATGGCATTTTCATCCGACCATGGACGGCGGCGAGCGCGCCATCACGATCGACGAGGTGCCGCTCGACTGGTGCTTCCGGCCCGGGGTGAAACTCGATTTTCGTCACTTTCCCGACGGCTACGTGGCAAGCGCCGCGGATGTTGCCGCCGAGCTCGAGAGGATCGGGCATCGGCTCGAGCCGCTCGATATCGTGCTGGTCAACACCGCCGCCGGTAAAGCCGTCGGCAATCCTAATTTCGTCAACATCGGCTGCGGCATGGGTTACGAAGCGACCATGTACTTGACCTCGCGCGGCGTGCGCGTCACGGGCACCGATGCGTGGTCGTGGGACGCACCGTTCAGTCACACTGCGCGGCGCGTGGTCGAGAGCGGCGATACCTCGCTCATTTGGGAGGGTCACAAGGCCGGGCGCGACATCGGTTACTGCCATCTCGAGAAGCTGCACAACCTCGAGGCGCTGCCCGCCACGGGCTACACCGTGGCGTGTTTTCCGCACAAGGTGAAGGCCGCGTCGGCCGGCTGGACGCGCGCGGTGGCGATTTTCGAATGACTGAGCCCGGCTGCGCGCCGCGGCTGTCGGACAAACCCTGCGTGCAAATTAGCCGTTGGGCGCTGCACTGCGGCCGCCTCGCGCGCTATAAAAACATCCATGAGCGGGACAACCACAATCGGTATTCGCTGCACGCCGGACCGCCGCTATATGGTGATTCGCGGCCGTCTTTGGCGATTGAGCAACCCGTTCTTGGACCCGGCAGAGCACGAGCGGCTGGTTCGCGAGCTGATGAGCGCGCGCCGCGAGATCCGCGCAGCGACGGACTCGCGGGTGCGCGTGGCCGCGAGGCAACGCTTGGACGCCGCGAAACGCGCGCTCGGGGAGCGCGGCGATGTTTGGTGGAATGATGGTTCCCCCGACTACAACCGCCGGCCCATCAGCGACACCCCATATGCCGACTGGTTCGCAAGCGAGTCAGCGGGGCCTTCCGAGGTGAGGACGTCCGAGGTGGGGACGACTGCTTGACTCGGTGCACGGACGCGCCGCACATTGCGACGCATGGCAGAAAATTCTGATGGGCGGCCGCCAGCCGGCGGCAAAGACGATTCGGTATCCACGAGCCGCCGGCGATTTCTGCGCACGGCCGCGGCGAGCGGTGCCCTCGCCATCGGCTCGGGTCTGCTCCGGACGCAGGCGTCGCAAGCCGGTTCCGCGACTCGGCCCAATCTGGTGTTTTTCCTGGGAGAGGGTGCGCGCTGGGACGAATCATCGCTCGCCGGCAATGCGCTCCTCAAGACGCCGCACCTCGATCGCATCGGCCGCGAGGGCGTGGTCTTCAAGAATGCGTTCTGCATCAACTCGCTGTGCTTGCCGGCGCGCGCCACGATCTTGAGCGGCTTGTACTCGCACACGTCAGGCGCCGTCGACAATCAGCACAGCAAGGTGCCGAAAAAATTTCCGATCATCACCGACCTGATTCGCAACTCCGGATATGAAATCGCCTTCATCGGCAAGTCGCACGTCGAAGGCTCGCTCATGGAT
>CAYRAC010000040.1:13556-14793 GCA_964422045.1 uncultured Steroidobacteraceae bacterium | reverse complement strand
GATGGAACAGCCGCGGATCACGGACAGAGGCAAATATGTCGATGGCCAGGCACCCTGTCTCTTCGCGCACGCGCCTTGCCTGCTCGAGCAGAATCGCGGATGCCTCGACTTCGCAGCCGTCGTGAACATGGAAGCGTGCGAAAATAAACAACTCCATGAGGCCTCCGTTTCTCCGGCAAGTGAATGGCGGCTGACTGGAGAGGATTCAGACGCGCATCGCAGGCTCGGTAATGGCCGGGAGTCGCCTCATCGAACATCCCCATCCGCCAGCGCTTTGCGGGCCTTGAATGCTGCGACGCAGGTCGGCAAATCACCGAACATTCTCGGGATCGTTCCGCCATTCGCTCCGCGCATCGCATTGCCATAGTCTTTCCAGAAGCGCTCGCAATATCCGGGATCATTGTTTTGATCTGCCTTGCATTTGGCGATCTCCGCATCGCGCAGCGGCTTGATCTTGGCTTCCCGTTCCGCCTCGCATTTAGCCTCGAGCGCCGCGACATCGCTCGCTTGATCCGCGAAGACGGCGGCGTTTCCCCAGACAAGGAGCATTGCTGTGATCGCAAACCTTCGATCCCAAGAAACTCGAGGCACGTGCAGCCGCATTTCATCCTCCTGATCCCAAGGTAGCCATGTCGACAAGCGCGGGCGACGACAGAGTCATCTAAACTTAGCAGTCGGTGGATAATCACGCCACCTGGCGCAGTTCGCATGTTCCGATGGACTGGATCGCGTCCCCTGATGCGAAGAAATGCGGCACCAAGGTCGCCGTAGAGGGATGAAGCAAAAGACCCGAGGTACCGCTGCGCATCCGGTTACGTTAAAGGTCCAAGCGCTTTCGGGTCTGCGGGTATAATTGCGGCACGAGGGGGGGGTATCATGAAAAGCGTCAAGACTTTTGTCCTGTGGGCTGCCGTCGCGATCGTCGGGGCCATCTCGTTTGCGGCGCTGGCACTCGGACGCGGCGAAAGCGTCAATGCGGTCTGGCTTGTGACCGCGGCGCTCAGCGTTTACTGCATCGCGTACCGTTTCTACAGCAAGTTCATCGCCGAGCGCGTGCTCAAGCTCGATGATTCGCGCGAAACGCCGGCCGTGCGCCACAATGACGGCTTGGACTATGTCCCCACCAACAAGTGGGTGCTGTACGGCCACCATTTCGCGGCCATTGCCGGCGCGGGTCCGCTGGTTGGCCCCGTGCTCGCGGCCCAACTCGGCTTCCTGCCTGGCACGCTGTGGATTC
>CAYRAC010000040.1:0-13546 GCA_964422045.1 uncultured Steroidobacteraceae bacterium | reverse complement strand
CTCGCCGGCGTGGTTGCCGCCGGCGCCGTGCAGGACTTCATCGTGCTGTTTGCCTCGGTGCGCCGCGACGGCAAGTCCCTCGGGGAGATGATCAAGATGGAACTGGGACCTATCCCGGGCTCACTGGCGCTGGTCGGGGTGCTCGCCATCATGATCATCATCCTCGCTGTGCTGGCGCTGGTCGTCGTCAAGGCGCTGACCTCGAGCCCGTGGGGCCTGTTCACAATTGCCGCGACCATTCCCATCGCGCTTCTCATGGGTGTCTACATGCATGTCATCCGCCCGGGCCGCGTGAGCGAAGCATCGGTGTTCGGCGTGGTGATGCTCTTGGGTTCGATCATCCTCGGGCGGACGGTCGCGGCTGATCCTACGTGGGGGCCGATGTTCACGCTCACGGGAACGCAACTCGCCTGGGCACTCATTCTCTATGGCGCGATCGCCGCGAGTTTGCCGGTGTGGCTCATGCTCGCGCCGCGCGATTACTTGAGCACGTTCCTGAAGATCGGCACGATCGTCGCCTTGGCCATCGGCATCTATGCAGTCGCGCCCGTGCTGCGCATGCCCGCGACGACTCGCTTCATCGACGGCACGGGTCCCGTATTCTCCGGGGCGCTGTTCCCGTTTCTATTCATCACCATCGCCTGCGGCGCGGTGTCGGGCTTCCACGCGCTCATCTCGTCGGGCACCACGCCGAAGATGATAGAGAAGGAGTCGCACATGCGTTTCATCGGCTTCGGCGGCATGTTGGCCGAATCCTTCGTGGCTGTGATGGCATTGACGGCCGCGTGCGTGCTCGAGCCCGGCATCTACTTCGTCATGAATGCGCCGGCCGCGATCATCGGCAGTACCGCCGCGGATGCGGCACACGTCATCTCGAGCTGGGGGTTCACGATCACGCCCGAGATGATCCAGCAGACCGCAGCCGACATCGGCGAGAAAACCATTCTGTCGCGCGCCGGGGGCGCGCCGACGCTGGCGGTCGGCATGGCGCAGATCTTGGGTTCCGCCCTGGGCGGCAAAACGATGGAAGCGTTCTGGTATCACTTCGCCATCCTGTTCGAGGCGTTGTTCATCTTGACGGCGGTGGATGCCGGCACGCGCGTCGGACGCTTCATGATCCAGGACATGCTCGGCCACGTGTACAAGCCGCTTGGCGACACCAAGCTGTTGCCGGCGAATTTTGTGGCCACGGGCCTGTGTGTTGCGATGTGGGGATACTTTCTCTACCAGGGCGTGGTGGACCCCCTGGGCGGGATCAACACGCTGTGGCAACTCTTCGGCGTCGGCAATCAGATGCTGGCCGGCATCGCCTTGCTACTCTGCACCAGCGTCCTCGTGAAAATGAAGCGTGAGCGCTACGTGTGGGTGACCCTGGTGCCGACGCTGTGGCTGCTCGTCACTACATTGACCGCCGGTATCGAGAAGATTTTCCACAGCGACCCGCGAATCGGCTTCCTCGCGCTTGCCCACAAGTTCAACGCCGCGGCGGCCCAGGGCATCGTGCTCGCGCCCGCGAAGTCGCTCGCGGAGATGCGGCGCGTCGCCTTCAACAACACGCTCGATGCCGCGGTCTGTGCCTTCTTCGTGGTGCTGGTAGTGGCGATGTGCGTATTCGCCTTCAAGGTCTGCCTGCAGGCCGTGCGTCAAGCGCAGCCCACCGCCCATGAAATACCCCCCGCCGGCGCTGCCCGGACTGCCGCATGATCGGCGATACAGACGAAATCGGGGAGCAGCCCCGTGCCTGGCGCGACCGCCTCAAAGATCGGGTGCGCGTCGCCCGGCAAGCCTATCGGCAGGTGTTCGGGATTCCGGATTATGAGCGCTATCTCGCGCATCGCACGGCGCATCACCCCGGAGAGCCCCTGCTCTCGCGCTGTGAGTTCCACCGCGCGGCGATCGAGCGAAAGTTCGGTCGCGGCGGCGGTCAGCGCTGCTGCTGAGGCGCCGCCACCTTCATCGATGGCGATGAACGAGGCACGTTTCGCTTGTCAGGCGATCGTGAGGCCTACATTGACATTGCCGCGAGTCGCATTCGAATAAGGGCAGACTTGATGGGCGGCATCGACGAGTCTTTGTGCATCGCCGCGTTCTAACCCCGGAAGACTGACCTTGAGATCGGCCGTGATGCCGAACCCTCCCTCCGAGCGCGGGCCGATACCGATGGTCGCGGTCACCGTCGCGTCACTGGGAACTCGCAATTTTTGCGCAGGTGCGACCGCTTTCATCGCCCCGATGAAGCACGCGGCATACCCTGCGGCGAACAGCTGTTCGGGATTGTTCCCCGCTCCACCCGCACCGCCCAACTCTTTGGGCGTCGCAAGTTTAAGATTCAGACTGCCGTCGGCAGTGCTGGCTTGACCGTCGCGGCCGCCGGTGGCGGTCGCGGAGGTTCGGTATTTAACGTCAACGGACATGCTATTGGCCTCGATGGCCCCGCCTACGCGGGTGTTGACCGATCGGCAGCTGCGCTCGAGCGCCGCCGCCCTACCAAACCGAGTGCGCCCAGACCCATGAACAGCAGCGGAAGCGTCGCTGGCAGAGGAACCGGTGTGGTGGTGGCGAGGTTGTCGACTTCAAAGTTCTCGCCGGGATCGCTCAGCACGATCTTGTTGAAATCCGCCGCGCTGCTGGCGGCCGTAAAGTTGATGAAGCTGGCAGACGCGGGGTAGGTCGCCGCACCAATGCCGTCCCCGGCGATCTGCGTGCCGGTGTAGCTCGCGATGAGCGTACTGCCGTTGTAGAGGCTGATCGTGTTGGTGGCGTCCATGCTGCCCCACAGCAAACCAAAATAGGCCTCTTGCTGATTGAAGCTGATGGTCACCGCGTCGGAAGTCCCCGATCCCAGGGCGTAGATCCAGTTCGATATATTGCCGTTCGACGGGAAGCCGGAGCCCGGATTCGTACCGCCATTGAGAAAGCCTCCGGAGATCGTGGCGGCGGGTGTGACCACGCTCCCCGCGTAGCTGGCCAAGGTGCTGCTGTCTGCAAAGGTCGCCGCACCCGGCACGGTGGTCGTCAATTGTGTGCCTGAGGCGCTCGCGGAAATGGTGTAATTCGCATCGGTCACCGACCCGGCGGCGGCCGGCAGCGCCATGAGACCGAGCAGCAAGCTCGAGAGAAGGCCGCGTACGTCGGATTTCGATAGGACGCTGAGCATTTTCATCGGCGATTCCTCCTTGAGCGATGCATCAATCGACGAGGGCCTGAGAATACTCCATCGGACCCCCAATCGCCTAGAGCGAGTTTCCGAGATGCGCGCGTGAAGCGAAGACGTGCTCGAGCGCATCGAAAGGAGTGTGAGGAATTCGCCGCGCGACGAACAGTCCGATGATGGGCACGGTCGCCGGAATCACTTCGCGCAATCGGCGCTCGCAACATTTGAACGATTTGCCCGTGGTGATCACATCGTCGAAGACCACTACCACCTCGCGCAGCGGCTTCGCGGCGAGGGCCGCGAAGTCCAGTGCGAGCAACGCGTGCAACTCGTCGGGCGTCAGCCGATCGCCGCTCCGATGATCGGGCTCGGTGCTCGAGGAGCGGCGCAAAAGCGGGCGAATGTCGGCATCGCACCCGGTGCAACCCAACTTCAGAGTCCGGGTCAGTCGATCGTCGTAGTCGCTGTGGCCGAGTGCCTTCGACGGCGGCACCGGCACAAAGGTCAGACGCTCGATTTGCTGGCGGCCCAAAACCACGCGCAGGCCCGTGGCGATTGTCGATATCGCACGCTCCTTGTGGAGGCGGCGAAGCGGGTTGTCGCTCGCAATCGAGGGCAGGGTCTTGAAATTGAACATGAGCTGATTGATCCCACCAGCCTGATAGCCTTTCCCCGTAAAATATTCAGCGAAGAACAGGCATCGATCACCCTCCTGCAGAAACGCATGCTGCGTGCGACTCGTCTCGTCGATCCCGGTGAGCCGTGCGATCAACTCTCCCATTCGATGCTCGGGCCTGCTGTGAACTGTGAAAGTCCACATATAGTGAGGCTGCAGCAGCCGGGACAGCAGCCTATGTAGACGGAGTATCAAATTTTGCCAATAGAAATTCCGCTGACGGCTCAGGCGTATGTGGTTACGCTGGACGCCTCGCCGAGTACCACCCGAACCGCGTGCCGACGGCCATCGTCCGCCAATACGATGTGATGCTCACCGAGCCGTATGCCGTCCAACTCGACGTAGGCGACGCCGCGGCTGACACCGTGCGGGTTTTCGATGAGGATCTCGTAGAGCGCAGAGGCGTGACTGAAGACGATTTCGATGCGGGGCCAGTCCGCGGGAATGCTCGGCGTCATGAGAAGGGTTCCTGCCCGCACCCGAAACCCGAGAATCCACTCGAGTCCTGCGCGATACATCCAGCCCGCTGAGCCTGTGTACCAGGTCCAACCCCCGCGGCCCACGTGCGGCGCCACGGAATAGACGTCCGCGGCCACCGCGTAGGGTTCGACTTTATAGCGCTGCACGTCGGCTCGGCTGCTCGTGTGATTGATGGGATTGAGGAAGGAAAATAGTTTCGCGGCTTCCGCGCCATGACCCCGCATCGCCTCGGCGATCACGGTCCAAGCGGCAGCGTGCGTGTATTGTCCGCCGTTCTCTCGAATCCCAGGCGGGTAGCCCTTGATGTAACCCGGATCATGCGCGGTGTGATCGAATGGCGGGGTAAACAGCAGCACGAGGCCCACGTCGGGGCGGACGAGCTGGCTTTGCACGTTGGCCATCGCGCGCGATTGACGGCCGGGGTCGCCGGCCCCCGACATGACGCTCCATGATTGGGCGATCGAATCGATACGGCACTCGGTGCTGGCGGCAGATCCAAGCGCTGTCCCGTCGTCGAAGTAGCCGCGCCGGTACCAGTCCCCGTCCCACGCCTGTTCGATCGACCTTTGTAGCGCTGCTGCATGGGCGCGCCACTTGCTCGCGCGCACCTGCTCGCCGCGCGCCGCGGCCAGGGGCGCGAACGATGACAGCGTCGCATTCAGAAACCATCCCAGCCAGACACTCTCGCCTTTGCCTTTCTCGCCGACCCGGTTCATCCCGTCGTTCCAGTCGCCAGTTCCAATCAAGGGCAGACCGTGCTCTCCGACCGGTAACGCATGATCGAGCGCCCGAGCGCAATGTTCGAATAGCGTCGCTGTGTCCTCCGATATCCCGGGCATGAAGAAGGCGTCGTGTTCATCGGGCTGCAGAGAGCGGCCTTCGAGAAACGGAATCGCCTCGTCGAGTACGGCTGCGTCGCCGGTTGACTCGATGTACTGGACCGCGCAGTAGGCGAGCCAGACCACATCGTCGCTGATCCGGGTGCGAACGCCCTGACCGGTCGCGCCCGCGGCGACCGGCGGGAGCCACCAGTGCTGCACGTCTCCTGCGCCGAATTGCCGCGCGCCGGCGCGAAGCAGATGTTCCCGCGTGAGATCCGGCCTCGCGACGCTGAGTGCCATTCCATCCTGAAGCTGATCGCGAAAGCCGTAGGCGCCGCTCGCCTGATAAAAAGCGCTGCGCGCCCAGATGCGGCAGGCCAGCGTTTGATAGAGCATCCAGCGATTGAGCATGATATCGAGCGAGCGGTCAGGCGTCTTGACCTGCACCACGCCGAGAACGCTGTCCCAATGCTCGCACACCTTGCGAAACACGGCGTCGAGATCGGCGCCGCGGTAACGCGTGAGCAGGGAGCGCGCGCGCGACGCATTGTCTGCTTCGCCGAGAAAGAAGACGACCTCGCTGGTCGCGCCCGGCTCCAGGTCCACCATGGTGCGCAGTGCGCAGCACGGATCGAGGCCGGCGCCGGCGCGGCCGGCGAGCGGCGCGCGAGTGCTCATGGCCGCGGGCATGTCGAGCGTACCATGGCGTCCAAGGAACTCCCCTCGGTCCGCGGTCCACTGCGATTGCCGTCCGGCGAGATCCGCAAACGCGACTCGTGAGCCGAAGGCGGCGTCCCACGGATTGCGGGCGAGCAAGGCACCCGTATCCGTATCGAGTTCGGTCACGATGAACGGCGCCGACGAGCCGCGCGATGTGCCGAGTACCCATTCCACGTACGCGGTGAGCGAGAGCCGTCGGCTGCGCCGCGATGTGTTGCGTATTCTCAGGCGGCAGATCTTGATCGGATCGTCCATCGCCACGAACAGGCAAAGATCGAGCGCGATGTCGCGCGCAGTCAGCTCGAATCTACTGTAGCCCTGTCCGTGCGTGGCGGTGTAGGTTGCGCCCGGGTCGCGGATCGGCGCCGCCGTCGGCCCCCACACCTCACCGCTCTCCTCATCACGCACATACAGCACCTCGCCGGGACGATCCGCGACGGGATCATTCGACCACGGGGTAAGCTGGTGTTCGCGGCTGTTGAGGGCCCAGGTGAATCCGCTGCCGTCGGCGGCAACCTGAAATCCAAAGTGCGGGTTGGCGATGACGTTGATCCACGGCGCCGGTGTCGACTGTCCCGGCCCGAGAAGCGTCACGTATTCCCGGCCTTGCGCGCCGAAGCCTCCCAGGCCATTGAAGAATTCGAGATCATGCCCCGCATCAGCGCTCATCGGCGCTTCGCTCGTCAGCACACGCTTTCTCGCCACAGGGGCGAGCCCGACGGGCTTGCGCCCGCGGTCGAGTTGGTCGGCAAGGCCGCCGCGCCGCGCCACCAGCACAACTCGCGCGACCGCCGACAGGAGGCTGCGCGTCTGTTCCGAGATGAGATCGGCGCGAAGTACGAACACGGCGCCGCGCACGCTGTGCGCGCCGGGCTGCGGTCGCGACTGACTCATACGCACCAAGGTCTCGAGCGCGTTCTGCAGATCCTGGACGTAGGATGCCGCGCGTTCGTTCAGGATCACCAAGTCCGTGGCCAAGCCCTTCATTCGCCAGTATTCATGTGCCCGCACCAATTGGCGGGCCAGGGCAATGTCCTCGACGGCATCGATTCGCAGCAGCACAATCGGGATATCTCCCGAGATTCTCTGCGCCCACAATCCCGAGGGCGGCCCGCTGCCGTCGCGTATCGTGTTCGCAGGCGAGCGCATCGAGGCATCGGCATAGAGCAGGTGGCCCGCCAGGCGTTGGAAAAGGCCCGCCTCGGCCGAATCAACGCCAAGATGGCGCAACTGCACCTGCGCTTGCGTCCAGGCGAGAGTGGCCGCGCGCGTGAACGAGTTGGCCTCGTGGTGCTTATCGAGCAAGTCGAGAAGGGCGCTGCGCGAGGCCTCGACGCCGGTCCAGAAGGCAATGCGCGCCGTTGTACCGGCGGCCACGTTGAGTCGATAGCGAAGCGCAAACACCGGATCGAGCACCGCTCCGACGGAACCGGACAAGCGCCGACCGTCGAGCACGGCGAGCGGCGATCTGACTTCCTGTCCGCGGCCGAGAAAACGCGCCCGATCCGTCTCGATTTCCGCTTCGCCCAACACGCTACCCTCGATGACCGCATGATGACCCACCCAGATGTCCGGCTCGTCGGGTGTGCGCTTGCGGCGCGTGGCGAGCAGCGTGTTGCGCTTGGCGATATATTCGGTTTGCACGAAGAGCTTCGAGAAGGTCTGATGCGCTGCGTCGGCCGCAGGCAGCGCGAGTACGAGTTCGAAATAGGACGTGACCTCGATCTCCCGGTCGCGGTAACCGGAATTGGCGATCGACACCCGCCGTACTTCGGCGTCGTCCTCGGGCGATACCACGATCTCGAGGGTGGTCGTGAGGGTCGCGTCCGTGCGGATGAATTCCGCACGGTCCTCCGTAAAGGTGACCAGGTAGCTATCCGGCTCGACACCGCTCGGCTGAAAGGCCGCCGACCAGACCGCGCCGCTTGCGACATCGCGCAGATAGATATAGCTGCCCGTGTCATCGCGCGTCGCATCCTCCCGCCAACGACTCACCGCAATGTCCCGCCAGCGGCTGTAGCCAGAACCAGCGCCCGTGATCATGACCGAGTAGCGGCCATTCGACAGCAGATGTGTTTGCGGCGTGGCATCGAACGGGCTGTGCAAACGACGAACGTCGGGGACACGAGGATCGAGGAGCGGTGCAGCCGTCTTCACTTCCTCCGCCCGCGGATGAACCACCGAGACATCGCGTGGCGCGCGCTCCTGCAACAGCAATTCGGTCGCCCGAATGCTGGGCTCGGCATGAAATCGCGCGCGCATCTGCCCGTCGTGCAGTACGTTCGCGATCGCCGCGATGGTCATGCCTTGATGATGCGCCATGTAGGCACGCACGATCGCCACCTCGGCGCCGTCTGGAACACGCGAGCGCGTATAGTCGAGTGCTTCGTGAAAGCCGTATTGGCCACGCGCTCCGATGACGTTGAGTCGCTCGAAATTACGCACCGCACGTTGCGGATCGACCATGGCCGCAAGCGCGGTGGCATAAGGCGCGATCACCGTATTCTCGCTGAGGCCGCGTTTGAGCCCAAGCCCGGGAACACCGAAATTGGAATACTGGTAAGTCAGCTCGAGATCGCGGGCGTTGTAGGCGGATTCGGAAATGCCCCAGGGGATACGCAGTTCGATTCCATAACGAATCTGCCGCTGCACGACCAGGCGATTGGTCTGCTCGAGCAAACTTCCGGCCGGTGCCCGCATGACGAGCGACGGCATGAGGTATTCGAACATGGAGCCCGACCAAGATATGAGCGCAGCCCCTCTGCCGATCGGTGTGACCGAGCGCCCGAGACGAAACCAGTGGCGCGCCGGAATGTCGTTCTTTGCGATGGCGATGAAGCTCGCGAGGCGTGCCTCGGAGGCGAGTAAGTCATAGCAATTGGAGTCAAGCGCTGCATCCGCAGTACAGCCGATCGACAAGAGCCGGCGCTGCGGATCGAAGAGGAAGCCGAACTGCATGGCGTCCGCCATGGCGCGTGCGCTCACTTCGATTGCCGCCAGACGTGCCTGCAGATCGTCCAATGAATCCGGTGTCTGCATGACATCCCGGCGCCGGCTCTCCACCGAGCGTTTGGTTGCTTCGACCCAATAGAGCAGTTCCCCGGCCGCATCGCCGCTCCACTCGCCGGCGAGCGTGCTCACGATATCGACCAGGGTCACGGCGAGCGGCATCAAAGTCGACCACTGGGTCGCGATCTCCACGGTCGCGGCCTCGGCCTGCATGAGCGCCGCGGCGAGCGCGGCGATGGCGGCATCGATTTGATCTCGCGACGTGGCGTGCATTCTGCGGTCGTCGGGCAGTTCCAGCCGCGCTTCGCGCGCGAGATTCAAAGAATCGCGGATGCCGGCAAGCGCTTCACCGCAGCGAAGCGGCAGATCGATCCGCTCGTGGCACGCGTTCGCCAGAGCGATCAGGTGTCCGGCAAGATTGCCGCTGTCGACGGTCGAGATGTATCGCGGATCCAGCGGGCGCAGATCCCGCGTGTCGTACCAGTTGTAGAAATGACCGTGGAAGCGCTCGAGGCGAAGCATGGTCGCGAAGGTCGCCTCTACACGATCGACGAAATCGAGGGTTCCCGACCAGCCAAAATCGCGGGCGCTCACCGCGGACAAGAGATACAGGCCCATGTTGGTCGGTGAGGTTCGATGCGCGATGACGGGCCGCGGGTCCTCCTGGAAATTGTCCGGCGGCAAATTTTGATCCTCCGCCGTGACGAAGGTCTCGAAGTATCGCCAGGTGCGACGCGCCACCAATCTCAATGCGCGAGCATCCGCCGCCGACACGGTTAGGCGGCCCGCGACCAGCGGAGACATGCTGATCCATACGGCCACCGCGGGCGATGCCGCCCAGAGCACCAAGAAGGGCGCCGCGAGCCAGACATTATCCGCTCGGAAGTGGCCGACGATAACGGCGTCGATGGCTGCGATCGCGACCGCGCCGGCCATGCCGACATAAGCGCTCGAGAGTGTGAGGCTCGACTTGAGTCTCGCCTGGGCCGCGGTCACCCACTCGAGGAGATTGCGCCGGCGCAACAAGCGAAACAGGGTCCGGCCGATCGCATCCACCATCAAACTTGCCTGGTGGGCGAGAAACGTGAGGATGAACGCGGTCTGAGCGGCACCGAGCCCGACGTCTCTGCGCAGCGCACGCAGGTGGCTGCGCAGCGTGACGCCGGCGCGGCTCGGCAAGATCCCGGTGAAGATTGGGAGCAACGGCGGCAACGCAACCGTTGCACTGATGAAGGCGCTCCACAGAACGGCAGAAGCCGTGGGAAGCAGCCATCCAGCGAGGAGCGCCGCGACGGCCGCCGGGGCCGACAGGGAGCGCCGCAGGTTGTCCAGCATCTTCCACAAGCCGATGAGCGGCAGGGCCCCGCTGCCGCGGTCGTCGCCCGCAGCATCGCTGCGCCCGAGTATCCATGGCAGCAGTTGCCAATCGCCACGCGACCAACGGTGTTGCCGCGCCGCCGCCACGTCATAGCGCGACGGGAATTCCTCGACGACTTCGATGTCGGAGACGAGTCCAGCCCGCGCAAAGGTGCCCTCGAAGAGGTCATGACTGAGCAGCGTCCCCTCGGGAACCCGACCGGCGAGCGCTGCCTCGAAAGCATCGATGTCGTAAATGCCTTTCCCGGCATAGGAACCCAGACCGAAGAGATCCTGGTACACATCGGAGGCGGCGGCCGCGTAGGGATCGATTCCGCCGGTGCTGGAGAATACGCGCTGGAAAAGTGAGCCCTCGCGCCCCGTCGGCAATGACGGCGCGACCCGCGGCTGGAGCACCGCGTAGCCCTCGACGACTTGACCGGTGCCCGCATCGAACCGCGGCTGATTCAACGGATGCGCCATTTTACCGACGAGCCGCCGCACGGTATCTCGAGGCAGCCGCGTATCGGCATCGAGCGTGACGACGTACCGAACCTGCGCTGGGATGACGGGCGGACGGCCGCCGAGTTCGACGAATGTCGTATCCGGTGCGCCGCGCAGAAGTCGATTCAATTCGTGCAGTTTGCCGCGCTTGCGCTCCCAACCCATCCATTGCCTCTGCCCCTCGCTCCAGACCCGCCGCCGATGAAACAGCGCGAAGCGATCGCCTGAGGGGGCGGCCCCGTGTCGACGATTCAGGCGGGCAATGCCTTCGATGGCGATGTCCAGCAGTTGGGTGTCCGCTGCGGTGTGTTGCGCCGGCGCGTCCATCCAGTCGGAGAGCAGTGCGAAGAAAAGATCGCCGTCCGGCGAGGCGAGATAGTGGATCTCGAGGAGCTCGATGTGTTCTTCGATCGCCGCGCGTGTGGTGAGCAGTGTGGGGACCACGACCATCGTGCGCAGGTGCGGGGGAATGCCTTCGCGTAGTGCCAGACCCGGAAGGATCGTCGCGCCCCGCCCTTTCGTGACCGCGCGGTTCACCAAAGCCATCGCTGCGTCGAGTGACGGCACCAGGCCCAAGACCGCCAAGAGTGCGAGGTAGGCGTTGCCGACTCCCCACGCCTGCATTTCCAGCAGAGGAACAGCCAGAATCATGGCGGCGATCAGGGCGACTGCGCCAATATATTCCCCGGCGCCTTGAGTGGTGAAGCGGGCGACCGAGTTCCATCTGGAAGGTCGATAGCCAACGCTCGCTTCGAACGCACGCCGGCCGGCGCCGATCAGGTGGTAACCCGGGTCACGCTTGCGCTCCACATCCAACCCAGCGATCGCCGGATCCGAATCGCCCGCCGCCAAGGCCGCGCTGGCAATAGCCAGTTCAGTCTTCTTCGATCCGCGCGCCAGTTGCTCGATCGCACGCCGGTACAGATCGCGGCTTGCGAAATCCATCGCCGCGAAAGCGCTCTTCGAACGCAGCAATTCGTCAATCAGACTCACGCTCTCGAAAAGCTCGGGCCAGTCCACATCCGAGAGCAGCCTCATGCTCGTGATGATGTTGCGCACGGTCACGTTCGATGCACCCTGCCGCTGATGCTCCCCGTGGACCATCTCGTCCGCCGTGCTTCCCTGTGCGTTCACGAAGGTGTCCAACCACTGCCGGGCCGGCGTCGTGTCGGGGTCTTGATCGCGCAGCCGCAGCACCAGTTGCACGACGAATGGCGGTGCAAAGGAGGCGCCGGTTGCGACGCGACGCGCCAATGCGTCGGGCTCCGCGGCATAGCCATTCACGCCCAATAGCCGATCAGCCACAGTATCGGCGTCCTCGCGCGCCGCACGGCTGCTGACGATGCGCACCGCGGCTCGGCGCAGGTTCTCGACCAGCACGATGCGAAGCGTGATGGCGACCGCCCACAACTCACCGATGGTCAGCGGTTGCACGCGCTGATAGGCGCGCACAAATAAGCGCAGCGACTCCGGATCGAAGCGGCTGTCGCTGTGAGCGATGTATGCCCAGGCGAGCCCGAACACGCGCGGGTAGCCGACGAAGGGTCCTGCCGCGAGCTTGGGTAATTGTCGGTAGAAACCCGGCGGTAGATCGGCCCGAATCTCGCGGATCTGCTCCTCGACGAGATGATAATTGTCCAGGAGCCACTCGGCAGAGGGCGTGATCGAGCGGCCTTCGCCAACCGCCGTTGCGATCGCCCGATATGCGCTCAGCAGAACGGATTCGTTCTCCTTCAAGCGAGCGTTGAGGGAACGCCTCGCGGAGCGCCGCCGCGTTACCTGCTGGGCGGCCGCCAGGCTCGCCGCATGCTGCTCGAGCCGCTCGCTGCTGAAGAGTTCAGCGCGGAGAATCTCATCGTTGTCCCAAGGCGAGACCGGCGAGCCGAATCGTAACACCGTCGAACTTAGCTGCGCGCGGCGGTCGCAGCACCATTGTCGTCGCCGATCACCACTTCGACACGGCGTTCAGGAGTCGATGCGTGCGCTGCGAGACCCACCACGAGCGCCAATCCGATCATTATTCTTGCGTTCATGTTGTTTCCTGATTAAACCGGTGGGAGCGTTGTGTGGCCCCGAGGGCGCGGGTCCGGATTGCGCGCCGGTTCGCCCCAAAAGAGTGGCTTGACAATATATCGGCGCGCGGCGGGAACGTCGGTGCGCTACCGCACTTAGCTCATCAGCCGCTGTGTTCGCTAACGCGCTGATAAGATACGTGCGCATCCGTTAAGATCGAGAGCGAAGGAGAGCCATGGAAATCGACGAGTCACCGGAAAAGTTCGATACCGGGCTGAGGAGAATCGGACATGAGATCAAGAGCCGCCTGGTGCTGCACGGTCTTTTCGGAACGATTGACCATGGCCGCCCCAGCGATATCCCGGGGGGCACGAGAGTTGAGATTCATGCCAAGGGAAGAACCGTAGGAAGATCATTCAACCGGCAGCAAATCGAAGGCTGCTGTCTGCGCGTGGGCGGCACGGTGCTTGCCGGCATCATCGCCATGGTTGATGAACTTGCCGATCGCTCCGAGCCCGCGACCGCGCGGGATTAGTCTCGATTCGACTGCCCAAGATCGGAACGTGCGGTAACAGACAGACCACTCTTGTGGCCTCGCGCACTATGTGTCTTGCGCGCCATGCGGCGCACGAATACACAGGATTGAAATCATGAATAAGCTCTTATCCGTTGCCGCGCTCGGCGTTAGTCTTTCGATACTCGCCGTCGGCACGGTGCTCGCCGACACCAAACCGGAGCTCGACGTCAGCGTCCACGAAACCATCAAGGCATTCGACGCCTTGAATCCCAATAATCGGCAGTTGCTGCACTCCG
>CAYRAC010000039.1:0-14831 GCA_964422045.1 uncultured Steroidobacteraceae bacterium | reverse complement strand
TCTCCGGAAACGCGGTCGCCGGTATGAAAGCCGCGCACCTCGCTGCCCAATTCGACGATTTCCCCCGCATATTCATGACCGACCGCCATGGGCACCGGTACGGTTTTCTGCGCCCAGGCATCCCAGTTATAAATGTGCATGTCGGTGCCGCAAATCGCGGTGCGGTGCACCTTGATCAAAACGTCATTGTGGCCGACCGCCGGTTCCGGGACATCCTGCAGCCAGATGCCGGGTTCCGCGCGCGCCTTGACCAGAGCTTTCATTTATTACCTATCCGCCTCTAGTGAATGATGGCGAGTTCGCGACCCGCCGTGCCAAATGCCTGAATAACCCGATCCAGTTGTTCGCGGGAGTGTGCAGCGCTCATTTGGGTGCGAATTCGCGCTTTTCCATGCGGCACCACCGGAAAGGAGAAAGCGACGACGTAGACGCCCTGCGCCTGGACCTGCTCCGCGAGTTTGACCGCCAACGGCGCATCGCCCAGCATGACCGGGATGATGGGATGTTCTCCGGGGATCAAATCGAACCCCAATCCCTGCATCTGGTCGCGGAAGTAACGGGAATTGGCGTGCAGCCGCTCGCGCAGGTCGGTCGACCCTTCCAACAGATCGAGCACCCGGATCGTGGCCGCCGCCACCGGCGGCGCGACGCTGTTCGAGAACAGATACGGCCGCGAACGCTGGCGCAGCCAGCCGACGATTTCCTTGCGCGCGGCCACATAACCGCCACTCGCGCCGCCCAAGGCTTTGCCGAAGGTACCGGTCAGAATATCGATACGGCCCATGACGCCGCGCAGCTCGTGCGAGCCGCGGCCGCGCGCGCCGATGAAACCGGTCGCATGCGAATCATCGACCATGACGAGCGCAGCGTAGCGGTCCGCCAAGTCGCAAATTTCCTTCAATCTCGCGATCGAGCCGTCCATGGAGAAGACGCCGTCGGTTGCGATCAGGCGCACTCGCGAGGATTGCGAATCTTTGAGCGCCTGTTCGAGTTCATTGAGATCATTGTT
Source organism: uncultured Steroidobacteraceae bacterium (assembly GCA_964422045.1). GTDB lineage: Bacteria > Pseudomonadota > Gammaproteobacteria > Steroidobacterales > Steroidobacteraceae > Bog-1198. The sequence continues at coordinate 13,822 of CAYRAC010000039.1, read as the reverse complement.
GGCGTAGCGCAGGCGACGCGCCTTGCAAAGACGAATGCCGTCGATGATGCTGGCGTGATTCAAGGCATCGCTGATAACGGCGTCCTGCTCATCGAGCAGCGTCTCGAACAATCCGCCGTTCGCATCGAAGCAGGAAGAATACAGAATCGTATCTTCCGCGCCGAGGTAGGCGCTCAGGCGCTGCTCCAATTCGCGATGCACGGTTTGCGTGCCGCAGATGAAGCGCACCGAGGCGACGCCATAGCCGTAGCGCACGAGCGCCTCTTGCGCGGCTTGCAAAACCGCGGGGTGATTCGCCAGACCGAGATAATTGTTGGCGCACAGATTGATCATCTCGCGCCCATCGGCGAGGCGCACCACGGGTCCTTGCGCTCCGCCGATGACGCGCTCGCGCTTCAACAGACCGGCCGCCTCGAGTGCGTCCGTGTCGCGCGACAGGCGCTCACGAAAACTTTTCAGCACGGGCAACTTGGCTGGCAAATCGGGCGTTTCATTCCGGCTATTATAACGACTTCGCGTGGCTACCCGCGCGGAATGCACAGGGGTTATGGACGAGAAAATCGATAATCAGCGCCTGGATAAGTGGCTTTGGCACTGCCGTTTTTACAAAACGCGCAGCCTCGCAAGCGCCGCGATCAACGGCGGGAAAGTGCATTTGAACGCCGCCCGGGTCAAACCGGCGCACAAGATCCGCGCCGGCGATCGGGTGAGCCTCTCGCTGCAGGGTATCGTGGCTGAGTTCGAAGTGCTGGGGCTGCCGGTGCGCCGCGGGCCGGCCGCCGTGGCTCAGGCGCAGTTCATCGAGTCGCCGGCGAGTGTCGCGCGCCGCGAAAAGCTGCGCGAGCAACAGCGTCTGGCGCAGGTTTCCAGGCCGCGGCCCGAGGCGCGCCCGGACAAGCGCGATCGACGGCGCCTGATGCGCTTGCAGCGCGATCAGACCTAGCAGGTTCGAACCCGCTCAAGTGTGCATGCGGCGCAGCAGCTGCAGCAGCTGGCCGAGTTCTTCGGCCGTGTACATGCGCGTAAATCGCGCCTCGTGTTCCAACATGTCCTCGCGCAGCTTTTTCAAGGCGCGGCGCCCCTCGGCCGTCAGAAATATACCCTGGCGTCGCCGATCGACGCTCGATTGATGCCGCTCCGCCCATTTGCGCCGCTGCAGATCGTGGATCAGGCCGACGATCGAGGCCTTGTCGATCATCAGTTGATTGGCGAGATCGATCTGTGCGATGCCCGGATTCGCCTCGACCAACACCAGCAGACTGAAAATGCCGGAGCGGGTTGCGCCCACGGTGCGGATAAAATCCTTCCACAATGCAATTTGCGCGCGCCGCAAATTGTAGCCAAGCAGATTGGGCAAAAAGCTGACATTGATCGGAGTGGACACGGCTGGCTTGCGGCCAACGCCTTTCGCGTCGCCGGCGGCACGCACGGGTTTGTGATGAGATCGCAATCGGGCCGGCATGCACGCCTCGCTGGTCAAGGCCGGTAATTATGCATTCAAGCCCATAGATCCGCCATGCTCTCCGGATCGTCGAGTTCGCAGCTGTCGGCGGATTCGGGCTGCAACGTCGCCCAATGCGCGTTGCGCCACAGCGCCGTGGCGATGCCGGCGGTTGCCAGATCTCGGCGCTGCGGTTTCGGGCCGAAGCGGCTGGCGATCTGGCTCAGACCCGGGTTATGCCCGCAGATCATGATGTGGCTCAAGGCCGCGTCGCGCTTCGCGAGCAGGCGCCAGGTGGTCTCCGGCGTTGCCAAGTACAATTCACGCGCGCATTGCACTTGCTTGTCCTCGAGCTCGCAGGCTTCGGCGATGATTTCGGCGGTGGCCCAGGCGCGTTCCGCCGGGCTCACCAGGATCAAATCGGGCGCGAGATCGCGGTACGCGATGCGCGTGGCCATTTCGCGCGCTTCGATGATGCCGCGGTGGGTCAGCGCGCGCTCGAAATCCTCGGCGCAGGAGTCGATGGATTGGGCCTTCCCGTGCCGCAACAGCGTCAGTCTGCGCGTACCCACAAATGACCACCTTCAATTTTCGTTTCGAAGACGCGCACCGGCTCGTATGCGGGCGGAGTCAATGCTTGTCCGGTTCTCAAACAAAAGCGAGCACCGTGGCGCGGGCAAATAATTTGCGCTCCCTCGATGGCACCTCCCGTCAAGGCGGCACCATCGTGGGTGCAGATGTCCTCGATGGCGAAATATGCCCCCTCACTGCGTGCCACGGCAATCATTCGGCGTCCCGCCGGGATGGAGAGTGTTTGGCCCTCCGCGAGTTCAGCAGCGGGACCGGCGTCGATCCATTTAGCGGCCATGTCCGGTCATCCGCTGCTACATCATGCCGGTTTGCAAGCGCGCTTCATCCGACATCATGGTCTGGTTCCATGGCGGGTCGAACACGAGTTCGACGTTCGCGCGCGCGACGGTCGGGACTATTTGCACCTTGTCGCGCACGTCCTGCACCAACACTTCGCCCATTCCGCAGCCCGGTGCGGTCAACGTCATTTTGATGTCGACGGTGCGCGTGGAATCCTCGTTCTTGCTGACATCGCATTCGTAGATCAATCCGAGGTCGACGATATTGACCGGGATTTCCGGGTCATAGCAAGTCTTTAGTTGCTTCCAGACGATGTTCTTGATGTCCTCTTCCGAGGCCCCCGGCGGCACTTCGGGCGCGGTCGCGGCGGTCTTGCCGATGGCATCCGCGTCCTGGCCGGCGATGCGGAATAGATTGCCGTCGATGTACACGGTGAAACTGCCGCCGAGCGCCTGGGTGATGTAGCCCACCTGCCCCAATCTGAGGTTGACTTCGACGCCGGCCGGAATGGCCACCGCTTTGACCTCGCGCTGCACGACGATGGGTTCGTTTTCGTAGGAATGCATCGTTTAACCGCTCATTCGGTGGACACCGCGGGCAGCGGCGTTCGATCCGTGGAGTTGAGCGCGGCGGCGAGGGTATGCCAGCACAGGCTCGCACACTTGACGCGTGCGGGGTATTCGCGCACGCCCGAGAGCGCCGCGAGTTTGCCCAGTTCCTCCGCGGCAGGCGCGGCATCATCGGTGAGCAAGCGGTGAACGCGATCGAACAGACGCAGCGCTTCGTCGCGGGTGCGCCCCTTGACCGCTTCGGTCATCAGCGAGGCCGACGCCGTGGAGATCGCACATCCGTGTCCTTCGAAGCGGATGTCGCTGATCTTGCCCGCGTTCAATTTGAGGCGCAGCGTCAGGCGATCGCCGCACATTGGGTTGAACCCTTCGACGCTGGCGTCGGCCGGTTCCAAGACGCCGAAATTGCGCGGCTTGCGGTTGTGGTCGAGAATCACGTCTCGATACAGGTCGTCGAGTTCCATGGCGATCAGGCGAATAGCCTGCGCGCACGCTCGACGCCGGCCGCAAGCCGGTCGATTTCCTCGAACGTATTGTAAAAGGCGAACGAGGCGCGCGCCGTGGCCGGCAGCTTGAAGAAGTCCATGACCGGCATTGCACAGTGATGGCCGGTGCGGATGGCGATCCCATCCTCGTCGAGAATCGTTCCCAGATCGTGGGGATGCACGCCGTCGACCGTGAAAGACACCAGGCTCGCCTTGTCGGCTGCGGTGCCGACGATGCGCAGTTGCGCAATCTTGCTCAACACCGCGGTCGCATGCGCGAGCAGGGCGGTTTCATGCGCATGCGCGGCGTTGCGGTCCAATCCGCGCAGAAAGTCGACCGCGGCGCCGAGGCCGATGCCGCCGGAGATATTGGGAGTGCCAGCCTCGAACTTATTCGGCAAACCGTTGTAGGTGGTCTTGGCAAAGGTCACCGCCAATATCATCTCGCCTCCGCCCTGCCATGGCGGCATGCGTTCGAGCAGCTGCTCGCGTCCATACAGAACCCCGACGCCGGTCGGACCGAACATCTTGTGCCCCGAGAAGGCATAGAAATCGCAGTCCAGATCCTGCACATCGACGTGCATGTGCGGCACGGCTTGTGCGCCGTCGATCAGCGTGACGATGCCGCGCGCCTTCGCGGCGGCGATCAAGCGGCGCACCGGCAGGACCGTGCCCAGGGCATTCGAGACGTGGGCGCACGCAAACAAGCGCGTGCGCGGGCTCAGCAACGCGAGCACCGCCTCCACATGGACCTCGCCGTGCGCATCGATGGGCGCGACCACGAGTCGCGCACCCGTCTGCTCGCAAACCATCTGCCAGGGCACGATGTTCGCGTGGTGTTCCAAGTGGGTAATGAGTATTTCATCGCCCGGTTTGAGCACCGGCCGCGCGTAGCTCTGCGCGACCAGATTGATTGCCTCGGTGGTCCCGCGCACGAAAATGATCTCACTGCGCGAGCGGGCGTTGATGAACTCGACCAGCCGGTCGCGCGAGCTCTCATATAGCGCCGTCGCTTCCTGACTCAACGTGTGCACACCGCGGTGGATGTTGGCGTGATGATGGCGTTCGTAGTCCTCGACCGCCTCGATCACCGCCAGCGGACGCTGCGCGGAAGCGCCATTGTCCAGATAAGCCAGCGGTTTGCCGCGCACCATGCGCGCCAGCACCGGAAATTGCCGGCGCAGGCCGTGCACGTCGAATTCCGAGCTGCGATTTGCCAGAGCTATGTTGTTCATCTGAATTTCTGCAGGGTTTGCGAATCGGGTAGCTGCATGATCAGCGCGTTCTCGATGGCGGTGCGCGCCGAAGCCACCGACATGCCGGTGAGCACGTCGGACAGGAAAGCGAATACCAAGAGGCTTTGCGCCGCGTCGCGGTCGAGACCGCGCGACAGCATGTAAAAGAGCATGTCCGGGTCGAGCCGGCCCGTGGTCGCGCCGTGCGCGCATTTGACCTCGTCGGCATGGATTTCCAATTGCGGGCGGGTGTCGATTTCGGCCGTTGGCGACAGCAGCAAGCCGCGGCACGACTGCTGCGACTCGGCATTGACCGCTCCGGCATTGACGATCACTTTACTATTGAACACGACGCGGCTGTGGTCGCTCGCGATGGCGCGCGCGGTCTGGGTGCTGCGGGTGTTGGGCGCGGCATGGGTCACGATATTGACGCAGTCGACGTGCCGGTCCTCGTGTCCGACCAGCAGGGAATAGCTGTCGAGCGAGGCGCCGGGCTTCTCGAGGTGCGCCTCGAGAGAGGCGCGCACCAAGCCGCCGCCCAGCGCGATCGTGAACTGCTTGCAGTGGCTGTCCTGCTGCTGGCGGATGTTCAGGGAATCCAAATGCGTGGCGTCGGCGCCGGTTGCGAACACACGGTAGTGCTCGAGCTGGGCGTCGCGCTCGAGCGCGATGTGCGTGGTGGACGTGTTTAGCGGGGTGTGCCGACCTTGCGCGACGTGGTGCTCGATGATGGTAGCGCTCGCTCCCGACGCGACCTCGATGATGATGCGCGGGAAAGCGATGTTGTTGGCGTGCTCGCTGGTCGAGACGTGCAGAATCAGCAGCGGAATCGACACGCGGTGCGTAATCTTGAGGTGCAGCCCGTCGATGAACAGCGCGGTATTGAGCAAGTTCCAGCGCTGCTGGTCGGCGTCCGACAGGGGCTCCAGGAAGCGCAGCAACAGCTTCGGATCGATTCGAGCCAGCTCTTGTAAGCTATTGATTTCCATCCCATCTATCAGGCCGTCCGACATCGGCACAATGGGATAGCCGTTGACCACGAGCAACGCCGCCGCGCGATCGGTTTTGCTGAGCAGCGACAACGAGGCGTTGGGCTCGATCTCCGCCCGGGACTTGCGCGGCGCATCCGCATAGCTCTGCGCGGCCAAAGAGCGCAGGTTCGTGTAGCGCCAGGTCTCATCGCGCGTCGTCGGCACACCCAGCTTGAGAAACCGCTGCATGGCTTCATCACGTACCGCCGAGAGCGCATCGGCGGATCGTGCCTGCCATTGCGCCGTGAAGGAGCGAACTGCCGGCGACGGATTCATGCGACTCGGGTCTCCAGCACCCAATCATAGCCGCGTTGTTCGAGTTCTCGGGCGAGCGAGCTATCTCCGGATTTCAGAATCCGGCCGCCCGACAGCACGTGCACCCGGTCCGGCACGACATAGTCGAGCAAACGCTGGTAGTGGGTCACGAGCACCACGGCGCGCTGCGGATTGCGCAGCGAGTTCACGCCGGCGGACACCACTTTTAGCGCATCGATGTCGAGCCCGGAATCCGTCTCGTCCAAAATCGCAAGCTTGGGCTCCAAGACCAGCATCTGCAGAACCTCATTGCGCTTCTTCTCGCCGCCGGAGAAACCCTCGTTGACACCGCGCGTCAGAAACGACTCGCTCATCTGCATGAACTTCATTTTCTGGCGGATGAGAGTCAGGAATTCATAGGCGTCGACTTCGGGTTCGCCGGCCGCCTTGCGCTTGGCATTGAGCGCCGCCTTCAGCAGGTAGACGTTGTTGACGCCGGGAATTTCCACCGGATATTGAAAGCCGAGAAACAAGCCGGCGCGCGCCCGCTCCTCGGGCGGCAACGCCAGCAGGTCGAGGCCCTCGAAACTCACCGAACCGCCCGTCACTTCGTAATCCTCGCGGCCGGCCAACACCTGCGCGAGCGTGCTCTTGCCGGATCCATTCGGGCCCATGATGGCGTGCACCTCGCCGGCATGGACCTCGAGATTGATGCCCTTCAGTATGTCCTTGCCGCCCACGCGGGCGCTCAAGTCGGTGATTTTTAACACGCTCTTCCCCGTTGCCGCTAGCCGACGGCGCCTTCCAAACTCACGCTCAAAAGATTCTGCGCTTCGACGGCGAATTCCATCGGCAGTTCCTTGAACACCACTTTGCAAAACCCGCTGACGATCATGTTGACCGCGTCTTCCGCCGAGATGCCGCGCTGCAAGCAATAAAAGAGCTGGTCCTCGCCGATCTTCGAGGTGCTGGCCTCGTGCTCGACCGTGGCGGTGGGATTCTTGACTTCCATATATGGAAACGTGTGCGCCGCGCACTTCGCGCCCATGAGCAGCGAATCGCACTGGGTGAAATTGCGCGCCCCCGCGGCGCTCGGCAGGATCTTCACCAGTCCGCGATAGGTATTCTCGGCATGGCCTGCCGAGATGCCTTTCGACACGATCGTGCTCTTGGTGTTGCGCCCGATGTGGATCATTTTCGTGCCGGTGTCGGCCTGCTGGTAGTTATTGGCGACCGCCACGGAATAGAATTCGCCCACCGAGTTGTCGCCCTTCAAGATGCAGCTCGGATACTTCCACGTGATGGCTGAGCCGGTCTCCACCTGGGTCCACGAGATTTTCGAGTTGTGGCCGCGGCATTCGCCGCGCTTCGTGACGAAGTTGTAAATCCCGCCCAAGCCGTTCTCGTCCCCCGGATACCAGTTCTGAACGGTCGAGTACTTGATCTGCGCGTTGTCGAGAGCCACCAGTTCCACGACGGCGGCGTGCAATTGGTTCTCATCGCGCATCGGCGCGGTGCAGCCCTCCAGGTAGCTGACCGACGCAGCCTCCGCGGCGATGATCAGCGTGCGCTCGAATTGACCGGTCTTGGCGGCGTTGATGCGAAAGTAGGTCGACAACTCCATCGGGCAGCGCACGCCCGGCGGCACGAACACGAACGAGCCATCGGAGAACACCGCCGAATTCAAGGCGGCGAAGAAGTTGTCGCCCGGCGGCACGACGCTGCCGAGATAGCGCTCGATGAGTCCCGGATGCTCGCGCACCGCGTCCGAGAACGAACAAAAGATGACGCCGGCCTTGCCGAGTTTCTCCTTGAAGGTGGTGGCAACGGAGACGCTGTCGAATACCGCATCGACTGCGACGCCGGCGAGGCGCGCGCGCTCATGCAGCGGAATGCCCAATTTGGCGTACGTCGCGAGCAGCTTCGGATCGACCTCATCGAGGCTCTTCGGGGCATTCGCCGGCGCACGCGGCGCCGAATAATAGGAGATATCCTGGTAGTCGATCGGCTTGTAGTGCACATGAGCCCACTGCGGCTCCTGCATCGTCTGCCAGTGTCGAAACGCCTTCAGGCGCCACTCGAGCAAGAAGCGCGGCTCGTTTTTCTTCTTCGAAATCGCGGCCACGACGCTCTCATCGAGTCCGGGCGGCAGGCTGTCGGATTCGATATCGGTGACGAAGCCATGCCGATACTTCTGGGCGAGGAGCGCTTCTACATCGTGAGACTTGCTGGACACTGGCATTTCCCGCCGCTTCAGGGGTTGACTCGAATTTCCGACGCAAGATCGGCAACGCGCATGGTGGTGGCGTCCAAGCCCGCCAATTGCCGCAGCGTCACCTCTTCGAGCGCGCGGCGAATCGCCGCATTGACGCGCTGCCAGGCACCGCCGACGCGGCATTGACGCTCGATGCCGCATTGGCTGGATGCGCCGCTGCACTCGGTGATCGCGATCGGACCTTCGAAGATGTCGAGAATCTGCGCTGCGGTAATCTGTTCGGGGTTGCGCGCCAGACGATAGCCGCCTTGCGCACCGCGCGAGGAGATCACCATCCCGGCGCGCTGCAATCCCTTCAGCACCTTGCTCACGGTCGGTCGGCTCAGGCGCGTCCGCTCCGCAAGTTCCGCCGCCGCCCGGTGGCGCGCGGGCTCTTGCGCTAGACTTGCCAAAACGACGGTCGCGTAGTCGGTCAATTTTCCCATTCGCAGCATATAAACACCAAGCCTCGGGTCGAAGCGTTATGTGGGACTATTTTAGTCCTATTTCAATTCAAGGTCCACCCGCAAGGCGGCTTCGGGCTTATTTTGCTATCCTTACGCGCTTCGACAGGGCCCATAGCAGCGAGACACGCCAGACATGAACACGGTAGAACTCAACGCCACTGCGCGCGCGATGGTAGCGAAAAACAGGGGTCTTTTGGCTGCCGACGAGAGCACCAGCACCATCAAGAAACGCTTCGACACCATCAAGCTCGAGTCGACCGAGGAGAATCGGCGCACCTATCGCGAAATGTTGTTTACCGCTCCGGGCGCCGCGGAATACATCAGCGGCGTCATCCTCTACGATGAGACCATCCGGCAGAAAACCAAGGATGGGGTGCCATTCCCGGCCTACCTCGCTCAGCACGGCATGGTGCCCGGCATCAAGGTCGATATGGGTGCCAAACCGCTCGCAGCTTTTCCCGGCGAAACCATTACCGAGGGACTGGACGGATTGCGCGAGCGCCTCGCCGAGTATTACAAACTCGGAGCGCGTTTCGCCAAGTGGCGCGCAGTGATCGACATCGGCTCGGGAATCCCCAGCCGCTACGCCATCGATGCCAATGCGCAGGCGCTGGCGCGCTACGCGGCGCTGTGTCAGGAGGCGGGGATCACGCCCATCGTCGAACCCGAGGTCCTGATGGACGGTGCGCACACGCTCGAGCGCTGCGAAGAAGTCACCAATGTGGTGCTCGACCGGGTGTTCGAGCAATTATTCGCGGCGCGCATCAGTCTCGAAGGCATGGTGCTCAAACCAAACATGGTCGTGTCGGGCAAAAAGTGTGCGCAGCAGGCGACGCCCGAACAGGTCGCGGAAGCGACGTTGCGCACGCTCAAGCGGCAGGTACCGTCAGCGGTGCCGGGTATTGCCTTCTTGTCGGGCGGCCAAAGCCCGACCGAAGCGACTTTGCACTTGAGCCTGATGAACGCGGCCGGGCCATTGCCGTGGGCGCTGACCTTCAGCTACGGGCGCGCGCTGCAGGAGAACGCGCTGAACTCGTGGGGCGGCAAGCCGGCCGGTTACGCGGGCGGTCAGAAGGCGCTGTTCATCCGCGCGAAGCTCAACGGTTTGGCAGCCATCGGAGCTTACAAGGGCTCGATGGAAAGTTCCGCGGCTTGACGTATCGCGCTTAACTACAGCGGCCAAGCGTCGTCGCGACGCCGGCGCTACGGCCAAGCTATTGAACCAACCCGCACCCATTGTCGACATTCGCAACGTAAATTACGCGGTTAACGGCCGTCCAATTTTTAGCGGCCTCGATATGCAGGTTCCACGCGGCCGCATCACGGCCGTCATGGGCCCGAGCGGCACCGGCAAAACCACGCTGCTGCGTCTCATTACAGGTCAAGTAATCGCCGACACGGGATCGATCGTGGTTGCCGGCCAAGAGTTGCTGGGCGTGAAGCGCGCGGATCTGTACGTGCTGCGCCGTCGCATGGGAATGCTGTTTCAGAACGGAGCACTGCTAACGGATTTCAGCGTGTTCGAGAACGTCGCCTTTCCATTGCGCGAGCACACCGATTTGCCGGAGCGCCTGATACGCGAGCTGGTGCTCACCAAACTGCAGGCCGTGGGTTTGCGCGGTGCAGCGGAACTTGCGCCGGCGGAGTTGTCGGGCGGCATGAGCCGCCGCGTGGCGCTGGCGCGCGCCATCGTCATGGATCCCGAAATCCTGATTTACGACGAGCCCTTCGTTGGTCTCGATCCGATTTCGCTCGGCGTCATTCTGCGCTTGATCCGGCGACTGAATGACGCGCTCGGCATCACCAGCATCGTGGTGTCGCACGACGTGCAGGAGATCTCCACGGTCGCCGACCTGGTGTTCTTGCTGTCCGGCGGCAAAGTGGCGGCGAAGGGTACGCCGCAGGAGCTGCAATCCTACCCCTCGGAAATCGTGCGGCAATTCGTCGGCGGGCTGGCCGATGGGCCGGTGCCATTCCATTTCCCGGCGCCCGACTATTTCGGCGAACTGCTCGCGCGCGACGAGGTTACGTGAAACTCTTCGAGGAACTGTGGGCCAGTCTGCTCGAGTCCCTGATCGGGCTGGGCGCGGTGGTGCGTTTCCTGCTGCGTCTCACGCTCGAATTACCGCGCGCGCTGCTGCGGCCCGATCTGATCGCGCAGCAGGTGTACAACTCCGGCGCGCTGTCGCTGGTCATCATCATGCTGTCCGGCCTGTTCGTCGGCATGGTGCTCGGGCTGCAGGGATTTCAGCTGCTGCAGCGCTTCGGTTCCGAAGAGGCGCTCGGCACGGCGGCGACGATCGGATTGGTGAAGGAATTGGGACCGGTGGTGACGGCGCTGCTGTTTGCCGGCCGCGCCGGCACGGCGTTGGCCTCGGAATTGGGATTGATGCGCGCCACGGATCAACTATCGGCCATGGAGATGATGGCGGTCGATCCGATCCGGCGGGTTGTCGTGCCGCGGTTTCTCGGCGGCGTGATTGCGATGCCGTTACTCGCCGCGATATTCAGCGTGATCGGCATCTTTGGCGCGCAGCTCATCGGCGTTCAGATCATGGGGGTCGACTCCGGCAGTTTCTGGTCGCAGATGCGCGCGTCGGTCGGTTTGTCCGATATCAACGAAGGCATCGTCAAGAGCTTCATTTTCGGCGTTGCATGCAGCCTGATTGCCGTCTATGAGGGATATTATGCGACGCCGACCGCGGAGGGCGTCGGCCGTGCGACCACACGCACCGTCGTCACCTCCGCGGTGATCGTGCTGTTCTTCGATTATTTGGTTACTGCCGCGTTTCTGTAGAGAGGATTTATGCGCAAGTCACGAACTTTGAATCTCGGCACGGGGACCTTTGTGCTGTTGGGCTTTGCGGCGTTGTTTTTCCTGACGACGCAAACCACCAGCCGCGGATTCTCCCTGACCAGTCCGCCGCACTATGAACTCACCGCCAAATTCGACAACATCGGCGATCTCAAAGTCGGCGCGCCGGTGTCGATGTCGGGAGTCGAAATGGGCCGTGTGACGAAAATCGCCTTCGATTCGAAGGAATACAAGGCGGTGGTCACGATGCGCCTCGACGCCCGCTTCAACCAAATTCCCACCGACAGCGACGCCGCGATCTACACGCAGGGGCTGCTCGGCGGCAAGTTCATCGGGCTGACCGCCGGCGGCGCCGAAACTTATCTCAAGGATAAGGATCAAATCGACTTTACCCAGTCGGCTTTTGTGCTCGAGAATCTCATCGGCCAGGTGTTGGCGAGTTTCACCAAGAGCTCGGGATCGTCGGATTCGGGCAATGCCAAGCCGGACGGTTCCAAACCGGATGCGCCGGCGGCGCCTGCGCCGAAAGCCACGGAGAAAACGCAATGATACGAATGACACTGCTCGCGCTGATTGCCTCGGCATTCCTCGGCTCGGCAAACGCTGCGGACCCGCCCGCAGCCCCGACTGCGGCGCCGAGTTCGCTGGGTCCCCAAGAATTGGTGGAAAATTCTGCCAAGCGGATGCTGGTGGAGTTGGATGCGAATCGCGCGACGTACGCCAAGGATCCGGCGAAATTGGACGCGTTGGTGGCCAATGTGTTGCTGCCCAATTTTGACACCGAGTATGCGGCGCGGCTGGTGCTGGGCCAGACTTGGCGCACCGCGACCCCGGAGCAGCGCAAGCGCTTCGTCGATGCGTTCTATCATTCGCTGTTGCGAAATTACGGCGCTGCGCTCGTGAATTTTACGGCCGATCGATTCGTGATTTTGCCGTACAAGGGCGACGCCGGCGACAACATGGCCACCGTTCGAACCGAGGTGAAGCGCGAGTCGGGAGACAAGGTGCCGGTGAATTTCAGTTTGCGCAAGACCGACGGCGTGTGGAAGGCCTGGGACGTGGTGATCGAGGGCATCTCCTATGTGAAGAGTTTCCGCACAGATTTCGGTGCGGAAATTCAGCAGAAGGGCCTGGATGAAGTCATCACTCGGCTCGAGACCAACGGCAAACCGGGGCCCGGCGCTGCGAGCAGCCATTGAGCGGCGCCGCATTCGAAGTCCTCGACGGCAATCATTCGCGCGTCACGGGACCGTTGCAATTCACGACAGTGAGTGCGTTGCTCGAGGTCGGCGCCGCGGCAATCAGCGCCGGGCACGCCGCAGTTATCGATCTTGCCGGCGTGACTGCGAGCGACAGCTCCGGATTGGCGCTGCTGATCGAGTGGCTGAGCGTTGCCAAGGGCGCCGGCCGCGCTGTGCAGTACGAGAATATTCCGTCGCAGCTGCAGCAACTGGCGCGTTTGAGCGAAGTCGAGGAGTTGCTGGTACCGGGGTAGCAAACTCGCTGCGCCTACTTCCCGCCGGTTGGCGGCGGGGTGGTGGGCGGGGTAGCGGGCGTCACGGGCTTGTCCGTCCCGGGGCTGTCGGCCTCCGGATCGACCAACGGTTCCTCCTCGCTCACCTTGCCGTCCGACACCAAGTAGGCGCGCCGCTGTAAGTAGGCATCGCGTACGAAAGCATAGGGGTCGTAGGCATTTTTCAAGGTCTCATCCAAGGACAGCAGGTTTGCGCGCGCGTCGACCAGGTAGACGCCGTAAAGACCCCACTTGATGGGTTGGTTGCGGATGTAGGCATGCGGATTGGTGTAGGCGTCCACCAACCTCGCCGGTGCGTCGCGCAAATCCGAAGGACCCAATAAAGGCAACTCGACGAACGGGCCGGGATGCACGCCCCAAACCCCGAGTGTCTGGCCGAAGTCCTCGTTGTTGTGATCCAGGCCCGCCGACGTCGCGGGGTCGAAGACTCCGCCCAATCCGAAGGTCGTGTTCATCAAGAAGCGACCGAGATCATTGGCCGCCGCCTTCAGTTTGCCCTGCAAGGCATCGTTGAGCATGACCGTCGGCGTCGTCAAATTGTCGAGGAAATTGCTGACGCCCGTGCGCACGGTTTGCGGCACGACGTGCACATAGGTTTTCGCCACCGGTTTGGCGATGGCACGATCCAATTTGTCGTTGACTCGATAGACGCCGCGATTCCAGGATTCCCAGGGATCTTGCGGCGCCCGCGGTGCGTTGGGCGGCAACGTCACGCAGGCGCTCGTCAACGCAAACACGATCCCGAGCGCCAAACGCGCGCACTGTACTTTCAGCATTGACTCTCCCTTGTGAATCGGCGGCGGCGCGGATCGCTCAGTGGCGCCCGTTGCCGCCGCCGCTATTATCGTCCGCGACGGTGTTTTTTC
>CAYRAC010000038.1:1903-14851 GCA_964422045.1 uncultured Steroidobacteraceae bacterium | reverse complement strand
ATTTTTGGCTTTAAAATCAGATAGTTAGCCTCAGGCGGCGCAAGCGGCGGGTAGAGCGCGGTGAGGCGTTCGCCGATTCCTTCCGCCCACGCCACGCGTCCGCGGATGAACACCGGCACATCCGCGCCGAGCTTAAGTCCCAGTGCCGCGAGATCATCGCGCGGCCAATGCAATTTCCACAGGTGATTGAGCGCCACCAGGCAGGTCGCCGCATCCGAACTTCCGCCGCCCAAACCGCCGCCGAGCGGGATGCGCTTGAGCACGCTGATGTCGGCGCCGAGCGCGCACGAGGCTGCCGTTTTGAGCGCGCGTGCGGCGCGTACGCAAAGATCCGCGTCCTCGGCGACCGCGTCGATCTCGACCAAACGGCGGATCCGCCCATCGTCGCGAACCTCGAGCGTGATTTCATCGCACAGATCGACGAATTGAAAGCAGGATTGCAACTCGTGATAGCCGTCGGGGCGCCGGCCGACGATGTGTAAGAAGAGATTGAGTTTTGCCGGCGCCGGCCACGCTCTTGGGTGCGGCGGCATCACGGCAGCTCCCAATGATCGACCGCAATGCGCACGCGCACTCCCTCGCGGCTCAACACCACATGCGCCGGCAACAAATCGCCGGCAACCGGCATATAGCGATCGTAGTCCACCGTCCACGCATCTTGAATCACTTGCGAGGCTCGATCCTGGCCGTTGCGCTTGAGCTCGAAGGCGGCGCTTGGATCCGGTACGCCGAGCAGCCAGAAGCGCAGGTGATCCATCGGCAACTCGAACCCCAGGCGCTCTTGAAGCTGCGCCACGACATCGGCGCTTGGCGCTGCGCCGTTCAAGGAAAGGCCGGCGGGCGTGCGGGTGAGCAGCAGCGCGCCGACGCCGAACGGACCCGACAGATGCACTTCCGTCAAGTCGCTGCGCTGTTGCCAATTCAAGGTGGCCTGCCAGCCTTGCGTGCCGACGGCGACGGCCGCGCGGCCGTCGAGCCGCCAGCTACCGAGTTTTTGCAGGTCGGCGGCGCGCTGCTCCCATGCGGACAGCGCAGCCGGGGCGCGCTGCGCGGTCACGCACGCCGCGAGCACGGCACATGAAATCAACACCAGCCAAATGCGTCGCATCGGCTTAATTCAGTTGCGGGAGCGCGGCGGGTGCGGCCGGCGGCGGCGGCGCGACGTGAAATCGTTCCCGCGTCGACTTGAGCAATTTATTCTCGCCATCGGTGGCGCCGGCTTCGGTCCAGATGTGTTCGGCATCGGCCTGCCGGCCAAGCTGCCATAACACCTCGCCCAAATGCGCGGCGATCTCACCGCCGCGATCATCGGCATAGGCGGTTCTTAGGTACGGCTCCGCCTGAGCGCTTTGACCTTGACGGAACAGCACCCATCCCAAACTATCGAGGATCGCCGCATTCGTCGGCGCCGCCGCGTGCGCGCTTTCGATCAGCTTGCGGGCGCGCTTCAAGTTGCGCGAATGATCGGCCAACGTATAGCCCAGGGCATTCATGGCGGACGGATCGTCGGGGCGGGATTTCAAGACGGCGGAGAGCTCCCGCAATGCATCGGACACTCGTCCCTCCTCTTCATAGAGGGTCGCCTTCGCATAGCGCAGATCGACGCTGTCGGGATAGACGAGCTCGCCGTGTTCGAGCACCGTCATTGCGCGCGGATAGTTGCCCGCGTCGGCATACATGCGGGCGCGCGCCGTGAGAATCTCCGGGGCGCGCTGCGGTTCATCTTCGACGAGCCGGTCGAGCAGTTCATCGGCGGCCGCCGTCGCTCCATGCGTTTGCAAGATCGTGGTGGCGCGCAGCAGCGCCGGCACCGAATTATCGCCGCTCTGCACCTGCGCAAACAGCCGCAACGCATGTTCGGGGTCATCGTGATGGTCGGCGATCAACCCCAAATAATAGAACGCGTCGTCGAGATATTTCTCGGCACGCAGCAACTCGGCGAATTTCGCGCTCGCGGCGTCCCAGTGGCCCTCCTGAAACTCGATCAGCCCGAGCAGACGCAGCGCCACCGGACCATACTCGGCATTGTGCGACAGGATCTCCAACTGCTGCGCCGCCGCTTGCTCGCGCTGCGCGGTCATCAGCAACAGGGCGTAATCGAGTCGATTGGCGGGCGTGTTGTCGCGCGTCACGGTGTCGCGCGCCTGCGCCAAGGGAGCGTCGGCATCGCCCGCCATGATTCGGGCGCGCGCGAGCGTCTGCCGCAACTCGCGGCGCGCCGTCTCATCGCCCGCCGCGGCGCTGTCGGCCGGCAGCGCCAGCAACGCCGTGAAGCTTTGTACCGCCGCCGCCGGATCGTCCGCGCGCAGCGCCGCGAAGCCCTGGACTCGCAACGCGGGCGCGGAACCCGGAAACCAGGTCGCGAGACGATTCGCCAACTGGCGCGAGCCGAAAATATTGTCATCGCCCGCGAGGTAGGTCTCGAGCGCGGCGAACTCCTTGTCCGTGCCGAGCGGCGAACTCGTCAGCACGAGGCGATAGTGCGCCGCCGCCTGGTCGATGTCGTCGAGCGCGAGCGCCGCTTGTCCCGCCGCACGATGCGCCTCCACCGACTTCGGATCGATGCCAATCCAGCGCGCGGTGATGTTCTCGACCACCGACGGCTGCAGGCAGTCGGCCGCGACCTGCGTCGCCCGCTCCAACAACCCCACATCCGGATCTGCCGCAGCGGCGGCCGCATATTGGAGCGCCGCGACGCGCGGTTCGTGCCGCGCAAGGGCTATCTCCGCCGTGACGGTATAAAATGTGCGCGGGGCTGCGGTGTCTTGGGATTTGGGGCCGACGCCTATACAGGCGGTGCAGGCGAGCAGGCCAAGCGCCAACGAAGCCCTTGCGAGGATTGAAATCGAGACCACAGCCTCACTATAGCGAAATGACCACCCCGATGCCGCTGATTCCTCCTTGATATCCGGCAACCTCTTCCACCAGAATCAACAGGCTACGGCCAAAAAGCACGTCAATGGCATTCAAAATCCTCGGCATCAATCACAAGACCGCACCGGTCGCGCTGCGCGAAAAGGTGGCGTTCAGCGAGGAGCGATTGCTGACCGCACTGCAAACTTTGCGACAGGAGGCGGGTGTTGCCGAGGTCGTCATCCTATCCACGTGCAATCGCACGGAAGTGTACTGGGCGGGATCGGCGAGCGGCGAGGAGCTGTCGCTTTGGCTCGAACGCCACCATGGCAACAACTTGGACCTGGCCGCGAGCCTCTATGTTCACCAGGAGCAACGTGCCGTGGAGCACGCCTTCAGCGTCGCATCGGGTCTCGACTCCATGGTGCTCGGCGAGGCGCAAATCCTCGGCCAGCTGAAAGATGCGTATCGCGTGGCGCAGGCAGCCGGCAGCACCGGACCCTCGCTC
The DNA here is from genome assembly GCA_964422045.1 of uncultured Steroidobacteraceae bacterium. Taxonomy (GTDB): domain Bacteria; phylum Pseudomonadota; class Gammaproteobacteria; order Steroidobacterales; family Steroidobacteraceae; genus Bog-1198. The sequence goes on along the minus strand of CAYRAC010000038.1, from coordinate 11,490 downwards.
AACAAGCTGTTCCAGGCAGCTTTTTCCGCCGCGAAACGCGTGCGTTCGGAGACCCGCATCGGCGAGAACGCGGTGTCGATTGCCTCGGCGAGCGTGAGCCTGGCGCGGCGGGTGTATTCGGACCTATCCGCGCGCACCGCTCTGCTGGTCGGCGCGGGTGAAATGAACGCGCTCGTGGCGCGCCATTTTGCGAGCGCCGGCGTGCAGCGCATGGTGATCGCCAATCGCACGCGTGCGCGCGCCGAGGCGCTGGCGGCTGAACTCAAGGCTCACGCCGTCGGCCTCGATGAACTCGACACGGAACTGGTGCAGGCCGATATCGTGATCGCTTGCACCGCGAGCGCCGTGCCGCTAATCGGCAAGCGGGCGGCGGAAAGCGCCATCCGCGCACGGCGCCGGCGGCCGATTTTCATGGTCGACCTGGGCGTGCCGCGCGATATCGACCCGGCTATCGCCGATCTGGAAGATGTGTATCTATTCTCCATCGATGATCTGCAGCAGCTGGTCGAAGAAAACCGGCAGCAGCGCGAGGTGGCGGCGGGTGGCGCGCGGCTCGTCATCGACGAGGAAGTCGCACGCTTCCTCAGCGAATCGCGCGCCCAAGATGCGGGTCCCGCGATTCGAGCGCTGCGCCAGCAGGCCGAAGGAATTCGCTCGCAATCGCTCGAACAAGCGCGACGCATGCTCGCCGCCGGCAAGACCACCGACGAAGTCATCGAGTATCTCGCCAATACCCTCACCAATCGGCTGCTGCACACACCGACCCAGGCGCTGCGCCAGGCCGCTGAACTCGAGGATTCCTCCTTGGCGCAAGCGCTGACCCGCCTCTTGATCTCCTATAATCCGCCGCCATGAAAGACTCCATCCGGCGCAAGCTCGAAAAACTCGACGAGCGATTCGAGGAAATCAGCCGGCTTCTGTCGGATGCGGGCGTCATTGCGCGTCAAAACCAGTTCCGCGAGTTGTCGATGGAATACGCGAAATTGGGGCCGTTGGTCGAACGCTACCGGCGCTTCATCGCGCTCGAAGCCGACCTTGCCATCGCGCAGGAGATGGCCTCCGACAAGGATGCGGCGACCCAGGCGATGGGTGAAGAGGAGCTCGCGGAGTTGCAGCCGCGCCTTGCGGCCGAAGAGCTCGAACTGCAGCGCCTGCTGGTGCCGAAGGACCCGCAGGACGACAGCAACATCTTCTTGGAAATCCGCGCCGGCACGGGCGGCGACGAGGCCGCGATTTTCGCCGGCGATTTGTTTCGCATGTATGCACGCTATGCCGAATCCAAGGGCTGGGAGGTCGAGACCTTGAGCGAAAGTCCGGGCGAACACGGCGGCTACAAGGAAGTCATCAGCCGCATTATCGGACGCGGCGCCTACTCGCTGCTCAAATTCGAATCCGGCACGCACCGTGTGCAGCGCGTCCCAGCCACCGAGGCGCAGGGACGCATTCATACCTCGGCCTGCACCGTGGCCATCCTGCCGGAGTTGGCGGAAGTCGAGGCGATCGAGCTCAATCCCTCGGATCTGCGTATCGACACGTTTCGCGCCTCGGGTGCCGGGGGCCAGCACGTCAACAAGACCGATTCGGCGATTCGTATCACCCATATCCCGACCGGAGTGGTGGTCGAATGCCAGGACGAGCGCTCGCAGCACAAGAATCGCTCGCGCGCCATGTCCTTGCTGAAATCCCGCCTGCTCGCGGCCGAGCGCGAGAAACAGCAAAGCCAGCAGGCACAGTCGCGCAAGCTCCAGGTGGGCTCGGGCGATCGCTCCGAACGCATCCGCACCTATAACTTTCCGCAGGGCCGCGTCACCGATCACCGCATCAACCTGACGCTTTACAAGCTCGATGAGGTCATGAACGGTCATCTCGAGGAATTGATCCGCGCCCTGAACCAGGAGCACCAGGCCGAAGAGCTGGCGCACCAAGTCGAGTGAACACGGTCGCCGAATCCATCTCCCGAGCGGCGCGATCGCTCTCGAGCCACAGCGAATCGCCGCGGCTCGATGCCGAATTGCTGCTCGGCAAGATCTTGGGCTTATCGCGCGCCGGGCTGATCGCGCGCAGCAACGAGCCCGTCAGCGGCGAATCCCAGAAGAGCCTGGCGAACTTGCTCGAGGAGCGCCGGCGCGGCACGCCGGTTGCCTACCTCACCGGCACCCGCGAGTTCTGGTCGCTGGCGCTGCACGTGACGCCCGCCGTGCTCGTGCCCCGGCCGGAGACCGAAATCCTGGTCGATCTCGCGCTGCAGCGCTTGCCGGAGGACCAGGCGGCCACGGTTCTCGATCTGGGAACGGGCAGCGGCGCCATCGCGCTCGCGATCGCCGCCGAGCGGCCGCTGTCGCAGGTGACGGGCGTCGATATTTCTGCGGCGGCACTCGAGATCGCCAGACAGAATGCGTCCGCTCTGCATCTCACGCGCATCGACTGGCGCCTGGGTTCCTGGTTTGCGCCGGTCGTTAAGCAGCGCTTCGATATGATCGTCGCCAATCCACCGTACATCGCCGCCGCCGATCCCGCGCTCGAAAGACTGGCGGCGGAGCCCGCGATCGCGCTCTGCGACGGGCCCACGGGATTGGAGGCCCTGTCGACCATCGCCGCGGGCGCCGCGTCGCACTTGACTCGGCACGGCTGGCTGTTGCTCGAGCACGGCAGCACGCAGGGTCCCGAGGTCGCGCGGCTGCTGCACAGTCACGGCTTCTCGTCCGTTCGCTCCCATCCCGATTTTTCAGGCAAACTCCGCGTCACGCTGGGCACCCTTCACTCACCACCTTAGGAACCGACATGATCCGCTTCGAAACCAACCTGGGCGACTTCACCGTTGAACTGTTCGAGCAGGACGCGCCGCTATCGGTGGCGAACTTCTTGCGCTACATCGACGATGGATTTTTCGACGGCACGATTTTCCATCGCATCGTTCCCGGATTCGTCATCCAGGGCGGCGGCTTCACCGAAGACATGACGCAGAAGAGGACGCACGCTCCCGTCAAGAACGAGGCCGACAACGGCCGCAAGAACGCGCGCGGCTCGCTGTCCATGGCACGCACCAACGACATCAACAGCGCCACCTCGCAGTTCTTCGTCAATTTGAAAGACAACGACTTTCTCGATCACTCGCGCGGCAACTTCGGCTACGCGGTGTTCGCGCGCGTCACCGACGGCATGGACGTCATCGACAAAATCGCCGCGGTCGAGACCGGCCGCAAGCGCGGCTTCGACGACGTTCCGGTGCAGGCCGTCATCATGAAATCGGTACGGCGCATTCCTGCTTGACGCCTTAAGTGGCGCGCGATCGGTCAATCTTCAGGCGGCTGCTGCGGGCGATCGCGTGGCTGATCGGGCTCGGCCTTTTGGCAAGCGTGGCTGCGGTGGCGGCGTTGCGCTGGATCGATCCACCGTTCACGGCCTTCATGGCCGAGGCGCAGGCCGAGGCGTGGGCGCATCGCGACTCGAGCTATGTATCGCGTCACAGCTGGGTCGATTTGCAGCGCATTTCGCCCAATCTGCCGCTGGCGGTGGTGGCGTCCGAGGATCAGAAGTTTCCCGAACACTGGGGCTTCGATGTCGAGGCCATCGAGAAAGCCTACGCGCTCAATCAGCACAGCCACAAGGTGCGCGGCGCCAGCACCATCAGTCAGCAGGTCGCCAAGAATGTGTTTCTCTGGTCGGGACGCAGCTATTTTCGCAAGGGCCTCGAGGCCTATTTCACGGTCTTGATCGAAAGCCTGTGGCCGAAAAGGCGCATCCTCGAGATCTACTTGAATATCGCCGAATTTGGGCCCGGCACCTACGGCGCGGAGGCTGCCGCGCAACGCTTCTTCCACAAGACGGCGGCACAGCTCACGCGCGGCGACGCGGCGCTGCTCGCGGCCGTGCTGCCGAACCCCGAACGCTATTCGGTGTCCGCGCCATCGCGCTTCGTGCAGCAGCGGCGCGAATGGATCCTGGGTCAGATGCAGGCGCTCGGCGGCCCTGAAATGCTCGACGAAATCGACGCCTACCCAAACCGGCGCCGCTGATCGCAGAGCTCGCGGCATACTGTTGAGTCAACGCCGGCCGCGATTTGCCGCGCCGGCCGGCTTGAAGTCTGCGCTTGCTCGCGTTCGAGGATTCGCTGCAGGATCGGCGGTATCTCGAAAATAGCGCGATTGCGGATGCGCGCCACTCGGCCGCGATACTCGTTCATGCCGGACGTGAGGGTCGCGACGGCCGCCCGAATCGTGCGAAACGAATCGAGCACGAGGCCGGCACCGTTCTCCTCGACCCAGTGCGTGTTGTAGCGCTCTTGCGGCATGGTCGCGGCGTTGCGCACGATGATGACGGGGAGCTGTTGCTGAATGGCTTCGCTGATGCTGCCGGGGCCGGGCTTGCCGATGAAGAAGTCGCTCAACTGCATGAACAAACCGATTTGCGCCGTGAAGCCGATGACCGCGCGCGGCGCCGCCGAATTCATCGCGCGCAAATCGTCCGCGAGCTCGCAGTTGTGGCCGCAGATGAGAATCAGCTGGGTGTCGTCGAGGCGCCGCGCGATCCGGCGCATCGCCTTCGATCCATGGCCGCCGAACATCACCATGCCCGTCGGACGATCCGGGTCGAGCTTGAGCTTGGCGCGCTCGGCGCGCCGCTCGATGCGCAAATTTCGGTAGAAATCCGGACGGATGATCATGCCCGAGGTCGCATGAATGCGAGTGTCGTCGTAGCCCGCGGCCCGCGCCTGGAGAACCGCCTTGGGCGTGCCGCAGATCAAATGCTGCGCCTGGTGCGGCTCGATCCAAAAATGCGGCGGTGAGTCGGCGAAGTCCGTGAGGATGGTGACGAACGGAGCATTCGGTCGTGCCGCCGTCAGCGCCTGGTACATGGCGCGATTGAAGTTCGGCACCAGCGAGACCACGAGGTCGGGCAGGGTTCGCTGCCAGTGACGCCGCAAGCGCGCGGTCAGGGTTCTATGACCGAGGCGAATGAGCGCCTGAAACACTTTCAACTCCTGGGTCAGCCCCAAGGTCCAGCCGCGCGCCAGCCGCGCGTTGTAATAATCCTCGGGCTTCATTCCCGTGGTCTTGGCGAACACGTCCTTGGGATCGAGCACTTCGAAGAGATTGACGAGCCGCACGTGCCAGGGCAGCGCCAAATCGCGAATCGCCATTTCGAGGGCCACGGCTGCCGAGCGGTGACCGCCGCCCGCGTTGAAATACACGAGATCGATAGACTTCATGCGCGTCATTTTGCGTCAGGACTATGACCAAACCGTGAATCGTCCTGCTACCCTGTCCCACTTTTGCGAAGGAGTCCGGATGGTTGTTTCCTGCGCGGCCCGAGCCGGTTGGCTGTTGGCCGCGAGCCTGCTGCTGGCCCCGACCGCGGACTTTGCGGCTGAGCCGACACCCGCTGCGCCGACCCAGTTGAGCCACGGCCGCTTCAAGGACTTCTCGGTTTTCCAGCCGAAGGGCGTGCCGACCAGCTTCGTGCTGTTCCTGTCGGGCAACGAGGGTTGGAATGCCGCCGCCGATACCCTCGCCCGCCAGCTCGTTCAGCACGGCGCCATGGTCACCGCCATCGACTGGATCAAGCTAAAAGCAGCGTTTGAAGCGGACGGCGATCAATGCGTTTTTCCCGATGGCGATCTCGAGAACTTGAGCCATTTCGTGCAGGCCTATTTTCACACGCCCACGTATTTGTCGCCGCTGTTGGTGGGAGTCTCTTCGGGCGCAGCGATGTCCTATGCCATGCTGGCGCAGGCGCCGCGCAACACCTTTGCGGCCGCACTGACTCTCGGATTCTGTCCGAACCTCGATTTGGAGAAGCCGCTCTGCAAGGGGTCAGGCGTCGAATTTACGCGCAGCGAGCACCTGCGGGGCGTCGAGTTGTTGCCGAACAAGAGCCTCGGTAACCCCTGGCTCGACTTGCAAGGCGCAGACAATCGCAACTGCCCGGTGGCGACGGTACGAAACTTTATTTCCCAGGCCCGCGGCGCGGCGCTCGTGACGCTGCCGCAGGCGAGCCATGACTTTTCCTCGCTCGCGAGCTGGCTGCCGCCGTTTACCGCCGCATACGACCGGCTCGCGGCACACAACCCGACCCGCCAAGCGGCGCCCCCGCCGGCCGGCTTGAGCGATCTGCCGCTGGTGGAAGTCCCGGTGCGGCCTGGCGCCCCCGCCGCCGATAGCTTTGCCATCATCATGTCCGGTGACGGCGGTTGGGCGGGACTCGACCAGGATGTGGCCGCCGCGCTCACCGCCCAAGGCATTCCGGTGGTGGGATTGGATTCGTTGCGCTATTACTGGACGGCCCGCACACCGCAGGGACTGGCCGCGGACACCGACCGGATCATTCGCTACTACCTCGCGCACTTTGGCAAGCAGCGCGTGTTACTGATCGGCTATTCGCAGGGCGCCGATGTGCTGCCGTTCGCGGTCAACCGGCTGCCGCCGGCGACGCGCGCCCGCGTTGCGCTCGCCGCCGTCATGGGAATGTCCGAGCACGCGCTATTCGAATTTCATTTGAGCAGCTGGATCTCGGACAGCGACTCGGGACCGAAGACGCTGCCGGAAATCGATCGAATCGCCGGCGTACCGGTTCTCTGCATCTATGGCGCGGACGAACACGACTCGCTGTGCCCGCAACTCGATCCGCAACGATTCAAGGTGGTGAAATTGAAGGGTGGCCACCACTTCGACGGCGATTACGCCAACCTGGCGCTTCAAATCCTCGCCGCCGCTCATCCATAAAACGCCCGCTATGCGGCGTCTGCGGTCGCGGCGTCCGTCGCCGCCGCCTCGCCCGGCAGCGTCTCGCTCGCTTCCGGCTCGTATCCCAGATTGGGCGCGAGCCAGCGTTCGGCTTCTGCGAGCGTCCACTTTTTGCGCCGCGCGTAGCTCGCCACTTGATCGTGGTCGATTTGGCCGACACCGAAGTAATGCGCCTGCGGGTGCGAGAAATAGAACCCGCTCACCGCGGCGGTCGGATACATCGCAAACGATTCCGTCAGCCGAATGCCCGCGTTCTGTTCCGGATCGAGCAGCTGCCAGAGCGTGGCCTTTTCCGTGTGTTCGGGGCAGGCCGGATAGCCGGGCGCCGGGCGAATGCCCTGGTACTGCTCGCGGATCAATCCCTCGCCATCGAGCCGCTCGTCGGGCGCGTAGCCCCACAGCTCGCGCCGCACCCGCTCGTGCATCCGCTCGGCCAATGCCTCCGCGAGCCGGTCGGCCAACGCCTTCAGCATGATGCTGCTGTAGTCATCGTGCGCCGCCTCGAAGCGTGCGACGTGTGCATCGATGCCGATGCCCGCCGTCACGGCAAACGCGCCCACATAGTCGCTGCGGCCGGAGCCGATGGGCGCAATGAAATCGGCAAGACAGGACTGCGCCTGATTCTGCGGCTTGGATTTCTGCTGCCGCAAATGATGCAGCCGAACTCGCACGGTATGACGCGTCTCGTCGCTGAACACCGCGATGTCATCGTCGCTGCCGTTGGCCGGAAAGAAGCCCACCACGGCACGCGCCTTGAGCCATCTCTCTTGCACGACGGCTTGCAGCATACGCGTCGCATCCGCATACAGTGCGCCGGCCGCTGCGCCGACCACGGCGTCTTGCAAAATGTCGGGGAACTTGCCGGCGAACTCCCAGGCATTGAAAAACGGCATCCAATCGATATACGGCAGCAGCTCGGCGAGCGGATAGTCATCGAAGGCGCGCACGCCCAGGAAACTCGGCACGGGCGGCACATAGCCGGCCCAATCGATATGCAGACGCTTCGCCCGCGCTTGCAGCAGCGAAAGCCGCGGCGCTTTCACGCCCTTGTTGCGATGCTGCTCGCGGCGCCTCGCGTGTTCCGCCTTGAGTGTGGCGATGTACGCATCGCGCGTGCCCTCGGTCACCAATTGCTGGCACACACCGACCGAGCGCGAGGCATCCTTCACGTACACCACCGCGCCCTGGTACTGCGGATCGATCTTCACCGCCGTGTGCGCGGGCGAGGTCGTGGCGCCGCCGATGAGCAGCGGCTGCCGGTAGCCCAGGCGCTGCATCTCCTTCGCAACATGCACCATTTCATCGAGCGAGGGCGTGATCAATCCGGACAAGCCGATCAGGCTCGCGCCCTCGCGCGTTGCGGTCTCGAGGATTTTCTCGCAGGAGACCATCACGCCCAGATCGAGCACCTCGAAATTATTACACTGCAACACCACGCCGACGATGTTCTTGCCGATGTCGTGCACGTCGCCCTTGACGGTGGCCATGACCACCTTGCCGTTTGAACGGCTGCTGCCGTCCTTTTCCTTCTCGATGTACGGCACCAGCACGGATACCGCTTTTTTCATGACGCGCGCCGACTTGACCACCTGCGGCAGGAACATCTTGCCGGCACCGAACAGATCGCCGACCACGTTCATGCCTTCCATCAGGGGGCCCTCGATGACGTCGAGCGGCCGCTTCGCCTGCAGCCGCGCCTCCTCGGTGTCCTGCAAAACGAATTCGTCCAGCCCCTTGATCAAGGCATGCTGCAGGCGCTCTGCCACGGGCAGATTGCGCCACTCGAGATCGTCGCCGCGCTTTTGAGCACCGCCTCCCTTGAAGGATTGCGCAATCTCGAGCAGCCGTTCCGTGGCATCCGCGCGCCGCGCCAAGATGACGTCCTCGCAGCGCTCGCGCAGCTCGGTCGGTATGTCTTCGTAGATGGCCAGTTGCCCGGCATTGACGATGCCCATGGTGAGGCCGGCGCGAATCGCGTGATACAGAAACACCGAGTGCATCGCTTCGCGCACCGGGTCGTTGCCGCGAAACGAGAACGACACATTGCTCACGCCGCCGCTGACGTGCACCCCCGGCATGCGCTGCTTGATCGCCGCGGTCGCCTCGATGAAATCCAAACTGTAGCGATTGTGTTCCTCGATGCCGGTCGCCACCGCAAAAATGTTCGGATCGAAGATGATGTCCGCCGCCATGAAGCCGAGGCGCTCGGTGAGCAGCCGGTAGGCGCGCTCGCAGATCGCCACTTTTCGATCGATGGTATCCGCCTGGCCGCGCTCGTCGAAGGCCATGACCACCACCGCCGCGCCATAGCGCATGCACTGGCGCGCGTGCGCGAGAAACGCCTCTTCGCCTTCCTTCAAACTGATGGAATTGACGATCGGCTTGCCTTGCACGCACTTCAGTCCCGCCTCGATCACCGACCACTTGGACGAATCGATCATGACGGGGACGCGGGCGATATCCGGCTCGCCGGCGATCAGGCTCAAGTATTTCGCCATGGCCGCTTGCGAATCGAGCATGCCTTCGTCCATGTTCACGTCGATGATCTGCGCGCCGTTGGCGACTTGCTGCCGCGCGATGTCCACCGCCGCCGGATAATCGTTGGCCTCGATGAGCTTGCGAAATTTCGCCGACCCGGTGACGTTGGTGCGCTCGCCGACGTTCACGAACAGGCTGTCGGCATCGATGGTGAGCGGCTCGAGACCGGCGAGACGGCAGGCGGGCGCAATGCTCGGCAGCGCCCGCGGCGCGATGCCCGCAACCGCGCGCGCCATTTGGCGAATGTGCTCCGGCGTCGTGCCGCAGCACCCGCCGACCATGTTGACGAAGCCGCTGGCCGCGAAC
>CAYRAC010000038.1:0-1893 GCA_964422045.1 uncultured Steroidobacteraceae bacterium | reverse complement strand
TCCGCGAGGATGGCGGCGGTTTCGTGCGCGGTTTCGTCGTATTCACCGAAGGCATTCGGCAAGCCCGCATTGGGATAGGCGCACACATAGGTATCGGCGATGCGTGCCATCTCTTCGATGTACGGACGCAGCTGCCTGCCGCCGAGCGCACAGTTGAGGCCGACGACGGCCGGGCGTGCATGACGAATCGAATTCCAAAACGCCTCGGTCGTCTGGCCCGACAAGGTGCGCCCCGAGGCATCGCTGATCGTGCCCGACACGATCAGGGGCAAGTCCAAGCCGGCCTCATCGAGCACCGTGCGCACGGCGTAGAGCGCCGCCTTGGCGTTCAAGGTATCGAACACGGTCTCGATGAGAATGATATCCGTGCCGCCATCGATGAGCGCGCGGGTCGCCGCCGAGTAAGCGCTTACCAACTCATCGAAACTCACATTGCGAAACCCGGGATCGTTGACGTCGGGGGACAGCGAGGCCGTGCGGCTGGTCGGGCCGAGCGCTCCCGCGACAAAACGTTGTTGCCCCGTGGCTGTGCTGATCTCATCCGCCACCCGGCGCGCGAGCCGCGCCGCCGTCGTGTTGAGCTCGACCGCGAGGGATTGCATCGCGTAGTCCGCCTGCGAGATGGCGGTGGAATTGAATGTGTTCGTGGAAATGACATCGGCGCCCGCGAGCAAGTAGTCGCGGTGAATTGCGGCGATGATGTCCGGCTGGCTGATCGACAATAGATCGTTGTTGCCGCGCAGGTCGCAGGCCCAGGCGGCGAAGCGCTCGCCGCGGAACTGCGCCTCGGTCAGGGCGTGCCGTTGAATCATCGTTCCCATGGCGCCGTCGAGGATCACCAAGCGCTCGCGCAACAGCGTAAGGAACGCGGCGCCGCGCGCGACCTGCGACTCGATCGGCACCTCAGGCCACCTGCGCTTCGGCGGGCACGTGGGGCCGCAACCCCAAACTGTGGCAAATGGCGTAGCTGAGCTCCGCGCGATTCAGCGTATAGAAATGAAATTCGTCGACGCCGTGCTCGCGCAGGCGCTGCACCTGTTCGATGGCAACGCTCGCGGCAATCATGCGCCGCGTTTCCGGGTCATCGTCGAGTCCGTCGAAGCGCTGGCGCAACCACTGCGGAACCGTGGTCCCGCAACGTTCGGCGAAGCGCAGCATTTGCGGAAAGCGGGTAATCGGCAAAATCCCCGGTACGATGTCGGCGCGAATGCCGGCCGCGGCGCAGCGGTCCCGATAGCGCAGGAACACATCGGGTTCGAAAAAAAACTGCGTGATCGCCCGATTCGCGCCGGCGTCGAGCTTGCGCTTCAGATTCTCGATGTCGGCGCCGATGCCGCCGGACTCCGGATGCCCTTCCGGGAACGCCGCCACCGATACATCGAATCTTCCGACACCGGTGAGCCCTGCGACCAAGTCGGAGGCATACGCAAATCCGCCGGCATGAGGGCGATAGCGTCCCTCCGGCGTCCGGTTGGCCGCCGCTGCATCGCCGCGCAGCGCCACCAAATGCCGCACGCCCTGCTGCCAATAGTCCTCGGCGATTTTCATCACCTCGGAGCGCGCGGCGCCGACGCAGGTGAGATGCGGCGCGACCACGAGCTCGGTCTCGCGCAAGATTCTGAGCACGCACTCGTGCGTTCGGGCGCGCGTCGAGCCGTCGGCGCCGTAGGTCACCGACACGAATTTCGGTTGCAGCGGGGCGAGCCGCTGTACGCAATCCCACAGCTGTCGCCCCATCGGCTCATCGCTGGGCGGAAAGAACTCGAACGACACGGCCACCGGATTCGACATGGCAATTCCTCAAGGCGGAAGATCTCGACTGCAAGCATGCATCGACCTAGGCTATGATCCAAACTCATTATTCTCATATAGAGGATGAATTGAGCTCATGTC